>DASVVZ010000357.1:0-6152 GCA_036389875.1 Pyrinomonadaceae bacterium | reverse complement strand
CCTTCTTCTCGTTGACGGGAATCTGCGTGATGCCGTGAAGCTGGTACTCCACAGGGTCTTCGATGGTGATTATCTTATCCTCTTCGTTGCGTATCTCGTTCAGTGCGGCGTAGAGCGTAGTCGTTTTACCGGAACCCGTGGGGCCTGTGACCAGCACCATCCCGTAAGGCTCGGCTATGTAGCGGCGGAACTTTCTCAAATCCTCTTCGCCAAAGCCGACTACGTCAAGATTCAGGTTGCGGAACTCTTCGTTAATCTGCTCCTTGTCGAGAATACGAATGACCGCGTCCTCGCCGTGGATGGTCGGCATGATGGAGACGCGGAAGTCTACGTTGCGCCCCTTGTAGCGCACGCGGAAGCGCCCATCCTGCGGAACTCTTCTTTCGGCAATGTCCAGTTCCGACATGACCTTGATGCGCGAGATAAGCGTCTGGTGATAGGCGAGGTCAATCGGGTCAACCTTCTGGTAGAGCGCGCCGTCGATGCGATACTTGACCTGCACTTCGGTGTCGCGCGTCTCGATGTGAATGTCTGAAGCGCGCGACTCCATTGCGTTGAAGATGATGGTGTCAACCAGCTTGATAATCGGCGACATGTCGGAGTCGGTCGCCAGCCGGTCGAGGTCCAGAATCTCTTCTCCGGTCTCCGTCTCCTTGACGAGCGAGATGCGGAAATTAGAGGCGGCCTCCTGCAAGACTCTCTGCGTCGCGTCGCCTTTGCGCAGCACAACGTCAATGGCGCCTGCGGTCGCAACGTAAGCGTGTATGCGTGCGTGAAGCGCGCTCGAAAGCTCGTCGAGCCGCTCAAGGTCTGTCGGGTCCGCCATCGCTATGTACAGGCGGCGACCGTCACGACGAAGCGGGACGAACTGGTTACGCAGCATAAGGTCTACAGGAATCTCTCCCAGCAGGTTGTAGTCAATCGGCGACTCGCCCTCGGGCGGGAGCAGGTCTATGTAAGGAAGGCGATAACGCAGGGCCAGCTTCTTGGCCTCGCGCACCTCGGGCGGGTCTGCGTCCGGCGGCAAAGGCAAGACGCGGTCCTCCTCGGAGATGCTCTGCGTAGTCTCCCCGAAAGAGACCATGGTTTCCGTGTATTCTTCAGATTTCATAAAAGCTATTTAAAGTTGACGGCCGATAGCCGGCTGCTGAAATGCTCAGCTCGTCGGAGCATTCGATATTGATTGAATAATCGGGAGATAAATAGCTAGCAGAATGGTTATGACCACGCCGCCCATGACGATTAGGATGGCAGGCTCAAGCGTAGTCGTCAACTGTTCAAGCTTGACCTCTGCTTCAGCGTCGTAAAAGGTCGAAACCTCTTCCAGCATCTCTCTCAGGCTGCCCGAGCGCTCTCCTATTCCAATCATGTCCAGCGCCAGCGCCGGCAGCCAGTCCGCGGTCTCAAGACTCTCTGTAAAGGAGCGCCCCTCGCGAATCATGGGCAGGATGGCGGAGCTTCTGCGCCGCAGCTCGCGGTTCGTGATGCTCTCGGCGGCAATCTCCCACGATTCGACCAGAGTGATCCCGCCCGCCAGCAGCGTCGACAGCGAGCGAGTGGCCTGAGCGGTCGCCACCTGTATCAACAGGCCGCCTATGATGGGAATCTTAAGGATGGTGCGGTCAATCGTCAGCTTGCCGCCGGGCGTGCGAGACCAGACGATAAGGGCCGTGGCGGAGATTAGAAGGAGCGGGCCGAACCAGAAGAGATTAGATGTTACCCAGTTGGAGATGCCCACGACCACCTGCGTCAGCATGGGCAGCCCGGTCTTGCTGAAATCCTTAAAGAGGCTGGACATGCGCGGGACTACGTAAACCGTCAGGAAGACCACCATCCCGAAGGACGCTGCCAAAAGAAGCATCGGGTAGGCGAGCGCGCCGCGCACTTTGCGGCGCACGCCCACGCTGCGGCGCATGTAATCGACATAGCGCGAGAGGATGTCATCGAGCGCGCCGCTTCTCTCGCCCGCGAGGATGGATGCGGTATAGATTCTCGGAAAGATGGTTCCCTGTTTGGCGAAGGCTTGCGAGAGCGCAGCGCCGCTTCGAATCTCCTCTTCGACTTCGGCCAGCACGCTCCTGAGGCGCGCCGAAGCAGAGCGCTTACGCAGCATGGAGATGGCCTGCAAGATAGGTATGCCCGCGCGCAGGAGCGCCGCCAACTGCTGATTGAACAGCAGAAAGTCCCCGGCCTTGACCCGCGCGGTCGCGCCCTTGCCGCCGCGACGCGTCAGCGCCGCAACGCCGGCTGTCTTTGGCGGAGTGACGGTAAAGACCCTGTAGCCTTCGCGCTCAAGACGCACGCGCGCCTCCTGCACGCCCGCAGCCTCCACTGTTCGCGTGACGACTTCGCCCGCCGGAGTTCCTAAACGACAAATAAACTCGGCCATTTGTTACCTGATAGTCGGGAAGAGAAAGACAAGCGCTTGGATGCCAGACGCCAATCGAGCGTTACGGGAAAAGTATAGCATGCGCCTTCGCCAGCGCGCATCCGACAAAGGGGCTGAGCCAAGCCCAGCGCGACCGGCCAGTTGATACACGCAAAGCCCCGTGAAAAGTTGCGCTCTCTGCTTAAGAATAATTTGGATGGCAGGCCGGTTTTGCCAGCTCAGCAACAATATTGCGCTGCGCGCGGGCCTGATGATGAAAGCTTTTGCCCCCGAAAGACATATACATTTAGAGGATAGTAGGAGGGGCCGCCTGCTCTTTCTTAATTGGAGAACGGTCTTTGTCGGCCTTGAGGTTGGGGCATTGCCGTAATTTGTTGACACAGCGTAGCCATAAGGGTATATATCCGCCCTCGTCGTATGGTTCATCTTGTCCCGCTGGTTTCAACGGTCTCAGGCAAACCGGGACAATCCAGCCAGCTGATATTCAGGCACCTGTAGCGCCCAGGCTGCGTGTTCCATCCAACGGACTTCTCTTTTCATTCTCACCGAATTGCGATGGCCGCTAAAGGCTCGGCAACTTTCGGCGTTACAAGCAAAGCTCGCTCTTAATCAAGCCGTTCTGATTAACGTTATGCGTACTTGAAAATTTCCCCTCTACCCTGAAAGGAACTACCTATGATTACGGATTGGCCAGCTAAAATTTTTGACTTCGATGTAGAGCGCCGCGAGATTCCGCGCAAGGGCGGCAAGCCTTATTACGCCATAGCGCATTCGCAAGTTGGGGTGCTGCACACGACGGAAGGAAACACGGTCAATGCAGCCTGGAGTACCCTGAGCGCTCATAACAGCGCGCCGCACTTCATTGTCGGCGAAAACCGTATAGTTCAATGCCGCCCGCTCAGCAAACAGGCTGCGGCCCTGCACGGCGACCCGCCCTACAATGCCAACACGAACGCGGCTCTGCAAATAGAGATGGTCGGCTATACGGGCGGGAACGCGGACTTCGCCAAGCACGCTTATGATCCCTGGATTCCGGCTGACAACGTCCTGAAACCTATGGTCGCTATACTGGCCTGGGCTTCCGCCAACGGGCTGGACATCCCGCTTCAGATTCCTTCGCCCGAGTGGACGGACGACGGCATGGACTGCCCCAAGCCCTGGGCCGTTAATAACAGGCGAAGGCTTCAGGCGGCGCATGGGCTGTGGCCGGCAGCCAAGGGATGGTGGATGCACATGGAGGTGCCGGGCCAGGGGCCTACGTGGCACTACGACTGCGGAGCCTTGAAGCGCACGGTGATGCTTAAGATGGCGCGGGACTTTCTGGCCGGAGTCGTGGGAGCCGAGGCGGCGGCAGCGGCAGGCGGAGCCGGCGCGGGAATGACCGGCACGACCGCACCCGCTCACCCTAAACCTGCGGCGCAGTTTTCTACTGCGGTCATCAGGTTCAAGGACGTGGGCGAAAACGTCAAGCTGCTTCAACAGCATTTGATACGTCTCGGCCTGCTCAATCAGGGAGGCGATGACGGGGCCTTCGGCAACAACACGCTGGAGGCGGTGCGGCGATTCCAGTCGAGCAAGGGTCTGACGGTTGACGGAAAAGTCGGCGCGTCCACGAAAGACAGGCTGATAAATGCCATCGCCGCCCTCGACGCAGCGGGTAATTAACAAAGCAAGTCAGAAATCAGAATGCGCCGGTGATGAAGTAAAGAAAGAGCATTCAAGCTTGAACAGTCTTTCTTCACTTCATCATCGGCGCATTTTGTCTTCCGCATATCCTTCAGGAATCTTGCGTCGTGGCGCGTATCTGGCTACAATGCGATTTAGCCACACGGAATAAGCGACCGAAGCCGAACGAGCGGTAGTCTCCCCCGCATGGAAAGCCGGTCAAAAGATCGCTTCTAAAATTTGCGGCGTGTTCCTTTTCGTCACCGGGCAGGAAATGACTGGGAAGGGATGCGAGAGAACTATCCTTTATCTAAACGGGCTCACTCACATCAGCGTCTGGGCTTGGCCGTAAGATACAGGGGGGAATAATGAATCGAACGCGCTCCAGAGCACTCCATATTGCGCTCGTCACTTCGCTCGCCCTCTTGCTGGTCGCTGGCATAGCGCCTCAGCTTTCCACTGCACAACAGGAGAAGTCTGCCGGAGGCGCAAGACCACAACCAACTCCTCCGACAGACGGACAGGACGGCTCGGCCGTTGGCGACGGCCCCGTCATAGTTCATACAGACCTTGTGACTTTGACCGTCACGGTCACAGACCAGTACGGGCGCTACGTCTCCGGACTACAGCAGAACGCCTTCAAGGTCTTCGATGATAAGGAAGAGCAGGAGATAACGTACTTCAGCGACGACGACGCGCCCGTCTCCGTCGGCATAGTCTTTGACCTGTCCGGCTCCATGTCGGGCGATAAGATTAGCCGGGCGCGCCAGGCGCTCTCTCGCTTTATAGAAACGAGCCATAATTCGGACGAATATTTTTTGATAGGCTTTAACTCGCGCGCACAGCTCCTCATGGAAAGGACGCGCAACGGCGACGCGGTGCTCGACAAGCTCACCTTCGTACAGACCAAGGGACAGACCGCTCTCTACGACGCCTGCTATCTGGGCGTGGAGAAAGTGCAGCGCGGCGCGCATCCGAAACGCGCCATCATACTCATCTCGGACGGGCAGGATAACAACTCGCGCTACAACTTCGGCGAAGTCCGCAAGCTCCTGAAGGAGTCGGACGTGGTGCTCTACGGGATAGGCATCCTCGGCGGAAACGACCCCGGCAGCACAGAGGGAATGTTAGGCCAGAGCATACTGGACGAGTTGGCCAGCGTTTCGGGCGGCAAAGCTTTCTTCCCGAACTCTGCCGCAGAGATGGATGAAATCTTCGAGCGCATTGCGCTTGAGCTTCGCCATCAATATTCAATAGGATACAGGCCCAAGAGCTTCGCCAACGACGGCAAGTGGCACAAGCTGAAGGTGAAGGTCACGCCGCCGCGCGGACTGCCCAGGCTCTTTGTGCGAAGCCGCGAAGGCTATTATGCTGTGACCAATCCCCGCTGAGGGTCTCCCGCGCGGCGAGAATGCGGCCAACCGGCAAAGCCTTGTTTGGCATCTAGCAACGTGTGCGCAGTAGACTGAAGGGAACGTGCGCCGCCCGCGCGTCGTCTTGACGGTTAAGCCCCAGCCGCACCGGAGCCACTGATAAAATTGGCGGCTCATCAAGCTGTGAGCGCCCTGTGACTCAAAAAACGCCTCTCCCGGTGGCAGTTTTACGGGCAGGAGGCTTTTCTGAGGGCAGGGCGTTCGTGGCTTAAAGAGGGGAAATAAGTTTTAATTTTCGAAGCGACCGCCATCAACTAACTGGCCGCTCACGGCATCCAAGGTTGCGGGTCTTATCGGTTTCTTCCAGAGGTCACAATGATGAAAAACCGCCAATCGTCACAAACCGGGGGCAGTAACGCGCGTCCCTGGGTTTTCACATGCGTCTCGATGCTCCTGTTCGTCATCCTCGGTCTGTCCAGCTTTGCGCAGACCCGCCAGCAGGACGGGCGCACGCGCCGCACGGGGACGGCCCAGCCTACGCCTACGCCCTCGCGTACGGCACGGCCTCCCATACTGGACGAAGCGCCGCCTCCGCCTCCCGCCAAGCCCACGCCCGTCCCGACGCCTGACGTTGAAAGCGCGGAGATTGACGAGGGCGGGACGCTTAAGATTGATACCAATCTCGTGAATCTTCAGGTGCGCGTCATAGACCGCTTCAACTCGCC
>DASVVZ010000356.1:0-2722 GCA_036389875.1 Pyrinomonadaceae bacterium | reverse complement strand
CAGACTCTGCAATTGAGCATCGATGTTGCACACCCCACCGTTGCATTCCACCTGGCGAGACCACTCTGCATACCCGTCGTGCGCCACGCGCAAGCTATGCACGCCGCGCTGCACTTCGTTGATCACGAACTCGCCCGCGCCGTCCGAAGTGCCCACCGAGATGTTGTTAATGTATATGCGCGAGTGCGAAGGCGTGGTGCGCACGCGCAGGGTCGTCGTCTGCTGTGACGAAAGCGAGGACATCGAGACCGACGGCGCGGAGATCGAGTGAGCCGAGGGCGAGGGCGAGATGATCGTCTCGGATTGGACGCCGAGCGTGCCCACCTGCGTGCGATCAAGCTGGGCGGACGTTTGCGCGACCGCATCGCGCAGCTCGCGCACGAAGGCATCGACGGTCTGCGGGCGGTTGGCCGCATCTTTTTCCAGGGCGTGTCGCACCACGGCTTCAATCGCGGTCGGCACGTTGACGCCCAGCGTGCTCAAGGTCGGCGGGGCCGCCGTCAAATGCTTCTTCATGATCGAAGGGATGCCCGTTCCCTTGAACGGCACGTCGCCGCCGAGCATTTGATAAAGGATCACTCCCAGGCTGTAGATGTCTGCGCGCGCGTCCGGTTCTTCGTCCGACCACTGTTCGGGAGCCATGTAGAAGGGCGAGCCCATCAGGCCGCTCGTCTTCGCCTGCACGAACGAGCCGAGCAGCTCGCCGGACTTGATCTTCGCCAGACCGAAGTCGAGCACCTTCAAGCCCTCGCTGACAGGCAGGTCGTCCTGTAGCATGATGTTCAGGGGCTTCAAATCGCGGTGGACGATGTTCTGGCGATGCGCGGCGGCGATGCCTGAGCCGATGGCGTTCATCATCTCAAGCGCACGCGTCGGCGGCAGCGCGCCTTCGGCCGCCAGTATGTCGTGAAGGGATTTGCCCTGTACGAACTCCATGACCAGAAAAGGCATGGTGCCGCGCGCCACGCCAAAGTCCGTCACGGCTATGATGTTCTGGTGGCGTATGGCGGCGGCCGCGAGCGCTTCCTGCCGAAAGCGCGTCACCAGCATGGGGTCGTTGCCTACAAGGTCGGGCAGGATGACTTTGATGGCGTGCGCTGTTTTAAGGAAGATGTGGCGCGCTTTGAAGACCACGCCCATGCCGCCATGCCCGAGCCGCTTTTCCAGTTGGTAGCGACCATCTAGTATGGGCTCGCCCTGAATGGACGGCGTCGTAGCGTCGCCATCGTTGGGACAGTGATTGACGTGATCAGGAAAACAACGTCGGCAAGCTGGACATTCTTTCATCGGTTGGCTCGGATATCGGGGCAGCCAGCCACAAAAGTCACAAGAGCGGCGGCCATGTTAAGGGGCGCACGCCAGCTCCGGTAGTGGGGGCAGCCTAATTTTCTCTCGGTGGCAAGTAAAGCTCCGCGTGCGTTATCGTGCGAGAGGATACTCGCACGAGCGCGGCAAAGTTTCGGACGCTGACGCTCCTACAAGGCGGAACGTCGCCTGGTAGCACTTAAGGAGTTGCCACAACCACGCCTGTAGATTTTAACGGCTCTCTTCCCTTCAAGCAAGTAATTAAGAGAAGAGATAAGAGGTTAGAGGCCGGAACCGGTTAAAAACCGTCTTCCAACAGGCTCCGGCCTACAGCCTCTGTTCTTCCCTTTTGACCTGATTGATTTTATAGTTTTGCGCATGCCTGTCCTTGAGAGCTTTCGCGGGCGCGACATCGTAGGTGTGGAAGAGTTGGCAGGGGTTGCAAACTCTCTCATAGAGCACTATGGCCGGGAGGCTGCCGGCCGGTCGGTGCGAGTCAATATAGGCCCTCGCACCGTGCGCCAGTACCTTTCGGAATCACTGCTCGGAGAGCCCACGGGTCAGACGGGAGCCTCAATCGTCTTCAATTACGGGAACCTGCTCAGGCTTCTGGCCGTCAAAAAGCTTCTGGCCGACCACTGGTCTGTCATCAAAATCAAAGAGTTCATGCGCCAGCTTGACATCACGGCGCTGGAAGAATTCGTCAACAAGGCGCTCGTTTCCTTTGCGCGCCCGCACAATGAAGCGCGTGCGGCCCCGGAGCGCGATGCCGCACGTCCGTCGAGAGGCTCCGAGCCTGCGGGAATCGAGCAGGAACCGGCGTCGCAGTCCAACCTGTTTGCCGTAGAGCCAGCCCGGCGGCGCGAGCCGGAAGTCGGAGAATGGATAGAGATCGCGCCGGGGCTTGAGATAAAGGTGCGCCGCAGCTTTCGCCCGCCCGCCTCGGAAGAAGACCGCGCACGACTGGCCATGCGCTTCTGGTCTGTCGTCATGAAAGAGGACTGACCGGAGAGCAATGCAGAGGTTCGCAATGCAGAGTGATGAATGAAAAGAAAGGCGCTCACAACTTATCACTGCCGCGCTCCGGGCTCATCATTGCAGTTTTATGCCGGGCCCCGTGGCGTCTTTGAGAGTCAGGCCGAGGCTGGCTGCGATGGTCGGCCCTATTACCGTCATCTGTATGATGCCGAGCCGGCCGCGCTTAATTCCCGCGCCCGCGGCTATGAATGAGGCGTAGTAATCGGCGCGGTCGGGCGCAAAGCCGTGCGCGCCGCGTTCCCTGCCGGCGGTGATGACTTCGCCCGTGTAGCTCTCTCCGAAGGCGTAGCCGTCTGCGCCGTCCAGCATGAGAGCGACGCGGCTGTTGTTTGCGCCGAGCACGTTGAGGCGTCTTCCTTCCAGAACCTCTCTAATGCCG
>DASVVZ010000355.1:0-3324 GCA_036389875.1 Pyrinomonadaceae bacterium | reverse complement strand
GAGGTACTTCATCATCAGCTCTTCGTCAACGTCCGCGACTGCTTCAAGTATGCGGTGGCGCGCGGTCTCTGCCGCTTCCCTCAGGTCAGCCGGGATGTCTGTTATCTCGTACTCGGCGCCCTTGGACTCGTCATTCCAGATCAGGCCCTTCATGGCAATCAGGTCAACGACGCCCTTGAACTGGTCTTCCAAGCCGATGGGAATCTGTATGGCGACCGGATTTGCG
This sequence comes from Pyrinomonadaceae bacterium, assembly GCA_036389875.1. Lineage (GTDB taxonomy): Bacteria > Acidobacteriota > Blastocatellia > Pyrinomonadales > Pyrinomonadaceae > JACVRN01. Next base: position 3,098 of record DASVVZ010000355.1, on the reverse strand, counting down.
CCGAGGCGGTCGATGATGGACTGGAACGAGCGGTCAAAGCTCGCGCCCGCGCGGTCAAGCTTGTTGATGAAGCAGATTCTGGGCACGCGGTACTTGTCCGCCTGACGCCAGACGGTCTCACTTTGCGGCTCGACGCCCGCGACGCCGTCAAAGACCGCAACCGCGCCGTCCAGCACGCGAAGCGAGCGCTCGACTTCCATGGTGAAGTCGACGTGGCCGGGCGTGTCTATGATGTTGATGCGGTATTCCGTGCCGCTACGCTTCCAGAAACAGGTGGTGGCGGCGCTCGTGATGGTGATGCCGCGCTCCTGCTCCTGCTCCATCCAGTCCATAGTCGCAGTGCCCTCGTGCACCTCGCCAATCTTGTGCGAGACGCCCGTGTAATAGAGCACGCGCTCGGTCGTAGTGGTCTTTCCGGCATCTATGTGCGCCATGATGCCTATGTTGCGGAACTTATTTAGATCGTGCTTAGCCATGATAAAACCCCAAGCTCTCAGCTCTCAGTCGTCAGCAGAGACCGAAGCTGTCTGCTAATTGCTGAAAGCTTCTTTACCACTTGTAATGCGCAAACGCTTTGTTGGCCTCGGCCATGCGATGCGTGTCTTCTTTCTTCTTGACGGCGTTGCCGCGATTGTTAGCGGCGTCCAGCAGCTCTCCCGCCAGGCGATCCATCATGGTCTTTTCGCCGCGCGAGCGCGCGTACTGAACAATCCAGCGAATCGCAAGCGAACCGCGTCGCTCCTGGTGAACCTCAATCGGCACCTGGTAGGTAGAACCGCCCACGCGGCGCGATTTGACTTCGACCGTAGGCTTGACGTTGTCAATGGCGCGCTTGAAGACCTTGAGGGCGTCTTCGCCCGTCTTCTCGCCTATCTGAGTGAGCGCGCCGTAGAAAATGGCCTCGGCCGTGGACTTCTTGCCATCCCACATGACGCCGTTGATGAACTTCGTCACCAGAGGGCTTCCGTAAACCGGATCGGGCAGCACTTCGCGTCTTTCAGCAACTCTTCGTCTTGGCATAATTCAGTACTCTTTACTTTTTAGCTCCGGCCGCGCCTGCCTTCGGGCGCTTCGCGCCGTACTTGGAGCGTCCCTGTTTGCGGTCTGCCACGCCGACGGAGTCGAGCGTGCCGCGAATGACGTGATAACGCACGCCCGGCAAATCCTTCACGCGGCCCCCCCTGATGAGCACAATCGAGTGCTCCTGCAAGTTATGGCCGACGCCAGGGATGTAGGTCGTGACCTCTATGCCGTTTGTCAGGCGCACGCGAGCCACCTTGCGCAAGGCCGAATTAGGCTTCTTGGGCGTCTGAGTGTAAACGCGCGTGCAGACGCCGCGCTTTTGCGGCGATTCCTGAAGCGCGGGGCTGGCCGTTTTGTACTTGACCCTCTGGCGGCCTTTGCGAACAAGCTGATTAATAGTCGGCACTGTGTTGCAGTCCTTTTATCTCAAATTCATCGCGCCCGGCGGGCTCTCTTGCAGGCCTTTCAGAGCGCAAAAAGGTGCTCGGCCTGCCTCTTTCCAGAACCAGTCTGGCAGTCAGCGCAAGCAAAGCTGCCTGTGAAACTCATGTGATTAATAAGGGATGTTCTGAACGCTCAGGGTGCGGATACTGGCTTCCCTTACAAGCCGAAACTTTTCTGTGGCGTCTATTATGTTTGACCGAAGAGCGGCCCCTTTTCATTGAAGGCCGTTTCCCTTGATTTCCGAAGGCGTTGGAAGCTTTCGGCCTCTTGGAGACAGCCCGCTTTCGCCCGGAATTACGCCACAATATTTGTCAAACGGCTAAGCCTGATCTTAACGACGACCAGCCGGGCAACGCCTCCACACCAACAGAACCCTTCAGAGCGTTGCACTGTAACTTTCAGACTGTGAGTCCGAAACGAGAAACTATAAAGGCTAACTCTTTATCTGTCAAGCCGCGAACGGCCTGCGTCGCTACGGTGCGTGCGGGTGGTTAGATGCAGCCGCTCGCGCATGCGTTTCTGCCAGTTCCTGTCGGGCAGCTCTTCCTCCTCGAACTCCTGAAACACCTCCTTAAGAGTCTCGCCCCCGGCCAGGCGCGTCTTCCAGTAAACCAGCGATGTGACGACGGCGCTAAAGGAGCCCAGCAGCAGGTTTACAGGCATGAAAGAGAGCTGAAAAATTATATTAAAAACGTGTGCGTTCAATTTGCGGCCGGGATTGAAGGCAATGCCGATGGAGACGGCCAGAAAAGCCAGGATGCCCGCTATCAGAATCGGCACGCCGATTTGTATTAGAATAATCGTCGCCACGGTTTTTCTGGACCGCTTCGACAGCTCTTTGGCCCGCCGGAAGGCCGCGCGCCCCCGAATCCCTTCCATCATCACGACCGGAGTCACCAGGTAGTACGTAAGAACCAAATATAGTGCGGGGAAGGCGCACATAATCATGCCCAGCATAAGCATGAGGCTGAAGGTCATGCTTGTCAGAGTAAGGGGCTTGAGTCGCTTTTTGAGCGCCTCGTAGGCCGGCCGCAGCTTCAGAGGTCGTAGTGGCGCTACCAGCAACTGTGTGACCAGCCGCGCCGTCATACCCAGAATCACAGCCGCCACAAAGAACGAGACCAGCAGGTTCACCAACCCCAGCACGACGTTTATAATCTCGCCGGTGAGAGACGGCAAAACTTTCCGCGCAATCAAACCGTCATTGAACAGCTTTATGATTAAAAGCAGAATGAGCGGCGAATAGACTATGAGCGCAAGACGCATGAAGACCGGCAGGTGTTCGCCAAAGAGCGTCAGCGCACGGCGCAGCAATTCGCCCGTGCCAGCCGAATGAGCGCGCAGGGAGTTGGCGAAGGCCGCTGCTGTAGGCGGGCGCTGTGCAGGATTCTTGGCGAGCGACGCCATGATGACGCGCGCCACCTTTGTCGGAACCTTCTTTACATCGAGGGGGGGAGGCTGGGCCGTCAGGTGCTGATGTATGACCGTCTCCATGTTGCCGTTAAAAGGGGTGCGGCCCGCCAGCATCTGATAGCCTATGACGCCCAGAGAGTATATGTCCGAGCGCGCGTCTGACGTTTCGCCGCGACACTGCTCCGGCGACATGTAGAGCGGCGTCCCGAGGATTGAGC
>DASVVZ010000354.1:0-2967 GCA_036389875.1 Pyrinomonadaceae bacterium | reverse complement strand
TTTCTCGGTCCCGTATGCTCTCTAAAATAATCAGGAAAGGATAGCCTCATGAAGCGAATCTTCTGTACTTCACTATTAATGATAGCGCTCGTCTGTACGCAGGCGCTCGCGCAGGCTGACAGGCAGCTCGCGGCGCGGAATTTTGTGAGAGTCGCAGATGTCACATCAATCCCACTCTCCGATACGCTGGCCGAGAAGAAGAAGAATCCCGACAAGAGTCCGGAAAAGAGTGGAAGGGAATTGAGGGCGGCGGATGCCGGTAGCGTTGCGGCCGGAGATGGGCAGCGCTACTGGGTCAGGGCAGAATACCTGAACTTGCGCATCAAGGGGAGCTATTTGCCGCCTCTGGCACAGAGAAGCGGAGCCACCTTCGGCCTAAGCGATGCGGTCTTGGTCGGCGACACGGAGATGAGCCCGGGTAATTCCGGCGGCGGGCGCATCACGGCCGGGATGTGGCTGAACCAGGGGCGAACTATTGGGGTTGAAGCCAGCTATTTCTACCTCGGCCCGCGCTCCTTTAACCAGAGCTTCAGCAGCATCAACGAGAGCATTTCAAATGCTCTCCCGGTTGTCCTTCGGCCCTACAACACCGTGATACTCAGCAAGCCGCCATATCTCCTCTCCGGTAACTTAGGAGCCAGAGGGAGCCTCACGGCATCACTGGCCACCCACCTGCAGGGAGGTGAATTGAACTCCGTGTATGATGTGGGAGAGCGTTTGTGCTGCCGCGTGCGGCTGCTCGGGGGCTTTCGCTTTCTGGATTTGAAAGAGCGCCTCACGGTTTTAGATAGACACCGATTTAACAATATAAATTCTCTCGGTTCGTCCGATGACAGGTTCTATCAGGTGACGGACGAGTTTGCCGCACGCAACCGCTTCTTCGGGGGGCAGGGCGGCGTGGAGACGGAGTTCAGCCGGGGCAGGCTGAGAGTGGAATTTTCGGGCAAGGTGGCGCTGGGCGGCGTGCGTCAACTGGTCAACATCAACGGCTCTACCTTTAGACAGAATGCAGGGGGGGGCCAGACAATAACAGGGGGTTTTCTGGCGCTTGAGACGAACATCGGCAGGTATGAGCGCAGCCGTTTCGCCGTCCTTCCTGAGGCGAAGGCCAGCGTCGGCTACCGGCTGACAGGTAATCTTGAAGCCTTCGCCGGGTACGACTTTCTCTACATCAACCGGGTTGCGCGCTCCTCTGAGCAGATAGACTTAAATATTAACTGGTCTTTCGTGCCTTTTCTCATCTTCGAGCAAGGGCCTATACCTCCCAGGGCAGGCCCTAGACGACCGGCCTTCAGCTTTAGCGACTCGCCCTTCTGGGCGCAAGGGCTGATCGTGGGCCTGCGGGCCGGATTTTAAGAGGCGGTCTTGTCGTAAGAGCGTAGGCTTCAGAGCGGCAGTTTCGCCGAGCCTGCGCTTTCGATGTACGGGCCTGATTTGTCCTAGCCCTTCTCTTGCTTATTAAGTCTCTCCTCTTTCAGCTTATCCCACTTATCCCTGGCTTCGCCGCTCAGGTCGCTGGGGAGGGTGTCGACCGGAATGTTGTTCTGCGCGCAGAACTGTCGCCAGAGAATGAAGCGCGCGTCGTATTGTCCGGTTTCGTCGGAAATCTCGTTGGTAACTTTAGGTCGTTCGTTGTCTGCCATTGGCACCTTTCTCGCTCTCTTTGGCTTCTTCCGCAATCAGCGTTTGCGGGGCGGGGCAAGCACGAATAACTTTATACTACTCTATGGTGCGCGAGGTCTAATGCAGTCAACGGGGTATTTGGCCTAAACGGTTCATGCTTTTTTGGCGAAAGAAATGTCTTTTCTATTTTTCGGGCCGGGCGAAAAAGAGGAGGCCGGAAGCGCTCCGGGGCTTTTTCGCTTCCGGCCAGAGAAGATTCCTTCGTGGAAAATTGTGTGGCGCTTCAGGTGAAGCGGCTGCTGCTATCTCTTCTCTACAATGTCGGGCTTGAATTTCGAGACGGCTCCGAGCAGGTCGTCCTTCTCGCGCTTTCCCACCTTGAATTTGTCCACCGAAGCTACCAGATGGTCAACGGCCGCTTTCCAGTCGTCCTCGGAGATGTTGAGACCCTCGTGCGAGTCACGCATGCTGCGTCCGGTGTAGACGCAGGGGCCGCCGGCGGCCGCGCATAACTGGTCAACAATGTGCTGGCGAATGCGCTTCTGTGAATCCTTGCTGTGGCCTACGAAGAAGCGCTCGAATCTCCTGTCCGCTACGAGCCGCCCCAGGAAGTCGTCAACCACAGCCGCGACGGCGTTGTAGCCGCCCAGCCTCTCGTAGAGACTCTTTTCCTGCGCCGCGGCCTGTGGCTGCACGCTCGAAGACGTGACGAGCAGCAGAGCCAGCATGAAGGCAAGCAACAGGCGCAAGTGTAAGGCATACTTTTTCATAAACTCTTCTCCTTATAGTTTCGTCACACCGCGGGCCAGTTTTTTCCGCCCACCGGGTGAATCCAAAACTAATCTACGTGGAGAGCCTGACGGTTGGATTTATGAAGGGAAGTCCTCAAGTACAAAGTCCGGTGCCCCGGGTCAAGAAACTCTTTCCCTTGACCCGGGGCACCGGACTTTGTACTTGAGGCTTATCTTTAGGCGACCGTGATTTCTTCTGTCAGGTAAACGTCCTGTATGGCGTTCAGTAGCTGCACGCCCTCGGTCATCGGGCGTTGGAAGGCTTTGCGGCCGGAGATGAGTCCCATGCCGCCGCCGCGCTTGTTGATGACGGCTGTGCGTACTGCCTCGGCCAAGTCGGATGCTCCCTTGCTCTCGCCGCCGGAGTTAATCAGGCCGCAGCGGCCCATGTAGCAGTTCGCCACCTGATAGCGCACAAGGTCTATAGGATTATCAGAGGTCAGCTTTTCATAAATCAGCTTGTTCGTCTTGCCGTAGCTGCTCTCTATGTTGAGCGAGTTGTAGCCGCCGTTTCGCTCGGGCAGCTTCTGCTTGATGATGTCCGCCTCTATCG
>DASVVZ010000353.1:0-7078 GCA_036389875.1 Pyrinomonadaceae bacterium | reverse complement strand
CCAGACTATTTTTGACGCTAAGTCCGCGTCCACACGCTCCACCACCGGGTCGAACATGATCGAGCCCGGCAGGTAATCGAGCGCAAGGTTCAGGCCGACGCTGGCCTTCAACAAGTCCTGGATTTCAGGGTCGGGCTCCGTGCCTGCCAGCGCCGCGTCCAACTCCACGAAGACTATTTCGGGGACGGGCAAGCCTATGGCGCGTCCAAGCTCGCCCACTACAAGCTCGGCTATCAGCGCCTTTGGCCCCTGCCCCGCTCCGCGAAACTTCAGAACGTAGAGGCCATCGTCGTCCGCTTCCACAATCGCGGGCAGCGAGCCGCCTTCACGCAAAGGCGTGACATATCTGGTCGCCGTCACTGTTCTTATCTGTAAGCTCAAACCATTCAGCCTCGCTCCGCTAATCTTACCAACAGTCACGCCGGTTTGTCTTACGCTCAATTCGCATGTCTGCGGAATCAACTTTCCGGATGAATGCGCAGCGATGCCATCGTATAATGAGGCTGTGATGAAGATTATCTCCGTGGATTTCCAGAAAGAGTTTTCCTGTGCGGGCGGGCTGTGCTACGTAGAGCGTCCCTGCGTTCCCTTTATCAAGGATGTGATTGTGCCATACCTTAGAGAGCGCGGGCTGAAAATCGCGGAGATTATTTCGGACTACAGGCTGCCTCGCCAGGGCAGCAGCTTTCATGCCTGCGTTCCCGGCACGCCCGGCTTTGAATCGGAAATCCCCGCCGACGTTAAGCACGAAGATGTCTGGGTCAAGGCCCTGTCTTCGCCCGGCTGGGTGCGCGAGCACGGCGGGCGTGCGGACAGGGAGCCGGGGCTGCCCTTTCCAGACCCGCAAGCTTTCAGCCAGTGGCTTGAGCGCACTGTCGGATCGCCCGCCGAAGGTTCCGAGATACTCCTTATAGGTCTGACGATTGATTGTTGCGTCCTGTCCGTGCTGGAAGAGCTTCGATACAGAGGTTATCAACCGGGCGTCCTTCACGAAGGCGTAGACACCTATTCCGGCGATGCTCAGGAGAAAGAGTTTCTGATGAAGAAGGTCGTCCCCTACTGGGGCAAGCCCGTGAGCTGGGATGAGGTTAAAGCAACAACGCAGGAAGATTGAGCGACCGTCTTCACGGCTGCGACCCTTACACCCCATTGCGCTTTGATTTTCATGATGATAACTATCAGGGGTTTGTGCATATGGGCTGCGTCATGATTCCGCTCAGATGCTATTTATGAGATTTCTACTAAATAATTCTATATGTGCGATAGACCACAGACGGTCACTTAGGTATACCTTACTCTGTCATTTCTTAATCCCTAACAAGTGTTTGCCCGACTAAGCATGCGTTATCAGGTGGAGAAAACCGGGAACGGTAACAATAACGAGCCGTTCATCTGTACTTGACTGAACGCAAGTACATTCTCAGCACTCACGTTCACTTCCTCGTAAAATGCTTTTCACATGCCGCCGTTACTAATTCGGTGAATGCCGGACTCTGCTTAACTGCCAGGATGTTTCAGCCGCAGCTAGCAGTTCTGCCGACACGAAGTAATGTTACAGGCCGGATGGTGGCCCTTGATGCCGCGAAGTGTACGCTGATGTCTAACGTAAGACGGAATTGTGCAACTCCGCTTCGGGTTTAACTTGGAGAAAGGGATCTTTATATGACTCACAAGAACCTCAGATTGTTAGCAGGTATGGCGCTCGCCATACTTCTCGGCGCAGCAGGCGTCTCACTTCTTTATACTCCTACAACATCAGCGCAAAGCGGAGTGCCTCGCGGTACGACGACGACATACGCTATTTTGGCCGGTCAGGCCGTGACGAGCACGGGTTTATCCGTAGTCAACGGCGATCTAGGCATCAGTCCTGGAACTGCGCTCACCGGCTTTCCTCCGGGGGTCATAACCGGAGCGCAACATCTGGGTGATCCGGTGGCGGCTCAGGCGCTGGCCGATGCCCAGGTCGAGTACGCTTATCTCGCAGGCTTACCGTGCGAGACTAACTTGAGTGGTGTTGATCTCGGTGGAAAAGTACTCACGCCGGGCGTCTATTGCTTCGATTCGTCGGCGCAGTTGACGGGAACGCTCATTCTCGACGCGCAGGGCTCGTGTGATTCGCTCTTCGTCTTCCAGACCGGGAGCACCCTCACGACCGCAGTCGCTTCGTCCGTCGAAGTCATCAACAACCCTTGCAGCGGAAACTGTCGCGGCGGGGCAAACGTGTTCTGGCAGGTCGGGAGTTCCGCGACCATCGGCACAGGCTCTCAATTTGTCGGAAACATTGTCGCTAACACTAGCGCCACCTTGAATTTCGGCGCGAGCGTGGCCGGTAGTGTCTTTGGGCTCATCGGAGCCGTGACGCTGGATACCAACAACATCTCCGCCTGCGGCATCAACATAGCACCGACGCCGACCCCGACGCCTACTCCGACGCCGGGCCCGACCGCTACTCCGACACCTACGCCCACAATCACATGCGCGCCCAAGGTGACCGGCGGCGGGCAGATAGCTGTTCCCAACCCGGATAGCAGTAACCAACTTGCCACCGGCACGGGCCGCGCCACCTTTGGCTTCAACTCGCAGCCGGAAAAGGGCTGCACGGACGGCGCTGCGAAGGGCCACTTCAACTACGTCAATCACGTGACCGGCCTGCATGTCAACGGTACGGTTCTCAACTCTGTGTTAATCGCACCTAACACTGTCCAGTTCTCTGGCGAGTGCGGGGTGGGCTGCACATTTACCGTGACGGTACAAGATAACGGTGAACCCGGCACACTCGATACGTTCGGTTTGGACGTGACGGGTACGAAGAACGAGCACAGGTCGCTGCGTGTCATTACTCGCGGTAACATCCAATTCCATTAAGAATTGGCGGTTGACCTATGACCACTCAGACCCCTGGGGCGATTCCTATCGCTTCAGGGGTCATTTTATTTCTGGTATTTTCAGCACAATCTCACGTCTTCCAAACGCCGTGGAATATTTTTGAGACCGCTTCTAATGGATTACTGCGCGCGCAGGATAGCCAGGGGTTTTTGTGAGAGGGCGTTCAGGCTTGAGAGCACGCCTACCGTTGTGACGAGCAGGACCGTCAGGGCTATTCCCGCAAGGGAGATTGCGGGAGAGAAGCTCCAGGGAATCTCGAAGACGAATCGCGCCACCGAGTAAGAGAGCGCCAGGGAAGCGAGCGCCCCGACCAGACCAGCCGCGAGCCCCAGCAGCCCGTACTCCACGAAGAGAATCACCAGCAGGACGTTTCTTTTCGCCCCCAGCGTCTTTAAGACCGCCGTCTCGTAGACGCGCTGGAACTTTGTCATGGCGATTGAGCCCACCAGTATCAGCACGCCGCATAAGAGCACAAAGCCCCCGAGGAACGTGACGGCGAGCGTGATGTTGTTGAGGATGCGGCCGAGCGTGCCGACGACTTCGGCCACGTCTATGACGGAGATATTCGGATAACTGTCCAGCACTGTGCGCTGAAAGCGAGCGCGCTCCTGCTGGCCCGTGGGAGCGTTAATCGGCGCGATCAGCATCTGCGGCGCTTTCTCAAGCGCGCCCGGACGGAACAGCACCATGAAGCCCGTGCGCGAGTTCCTCCAATCAACGCGCCGAATGCTCGTCACGCGGGCCGTGATTTTTCTCCCGAGGATGTCGAAAGTGATGTTGCTGCCAACGTCCAGGCCGGAAAGGCCGCGCATCCCCTCCTCTATAGAAACTTCGGGCTCCGCCGAAGGCCGCTCGTCCCAGAACTTTCCGGCCACGACCGTCTCGTTCGATTCCAGCCCGGGCCTGTACGTGACTACGTACTCGCGCCCGAGCCGTCCCCTGTCCTGCCGCATATCCCTCTGCTCAAGGTCAACCTCCCGGCCATTGATGGCGAAGATTCTGGCGCGCACAGTCGGAATCAGCTCGGGCTTCACGCCCGTCGCCGCCTGGACAAGATTTTCCACGCCCTGCTTCTGCTCTGGCTGTATGTCAATCAGGAACATGTTGGGCAGGTTAGTTCTGCGCGCCAGGTCAATCTCGGCCAGCAGGTTCGTTTGCACGGAGTGTATGGCCATGACTACGAATGCGCCGAGGCCTACGGCCATGACTATCACTCGCGTCTGATTGCCCGGGCGATAGAGGCTGGAGACACCCTGTCGCAGGGCGAAGGAGCCATTGGGCCTTGCGCGGCGCATAAGCCAGATGAGCAGAAGGGCCGTGAGGTAAAGAGCAAGGGCGGTCGCGGCCAGCCCCCCCAGAAAGATGAGGCCGACGCGCAGGCTCCCGGCCTGCCAGGACGAGAGCGTCATCAGGCCCAGGATTACAAGTGCGCCCGTCAGCCAGCGAACAAGGTCTACTTTGCGCGTGCGCGCTCCCTGCTCTTCCTCGCGCAGCAGCATGTTCGGCTTGATGTGCCTGATTCTCAGAAGCGGAAGCGCTGAGAAAAGAAGAGAGATGAGCACGCCCAGCCCCACGCCCTGAAGAACCGCTCCGGATGAGAGCTGATAGCTCATGTTCGCGGGCAGGCTCTCCACGAAGTAACGCGAGGCCAGGATTAACGCGAGCTGAGCCAGCGCTACGCCGAGCAGACTGCCAGCGAGCCCCAGCACCATGACCTGAGCCAGATAGGCGGCCAGTATCTGCCTGCCCGTCCCGCCTATGCATTTGAGCACGGCGATTGACGCCTTCTTCTGTTCTATGAAGACGCGCGTGACGCTTGAGACGCCTATGCCTCCCAGCACCAGCACGATGAGGCCGGTCAGAGAAAGATAGTTTTCGGTGCGCGCGAACTGCTCGCTCAGGTTCTCCTGCGCGTCCCTGTAGGAATTGACCGTGACGAGCTGTCCCTTCAGCTCGGCGCGTAAGCTCTGAACGACCTCGTCAAGCGACCCTTCCCTCACCTTCAGAAGAATGCGGCGGCGGGCGCGGCTGCCGAATCCCGTGAGGCCCGTTGCCTCAACCGCAGAGAGCGCTATCAGTACGCGCGGCCCCAATCGAAATCCGCCGCCCCGTCCCGGCTCCTCTTCAATCACTCCGCGAATCTCGAACGTGGACTCGCCGATCTTTATAGAGTCGCCCGTGCGAAGCCTTAATCGCTCAAGCAGCAGCGGAGCCACCAGCGCGCCGCCCCCTTCCAGAAGCGAGTGGTCGAACTGTTTGCCGCCACTCAGCCTGAAATCCCCATAGAGAGGGAAAGGCGGCTCGACCCCCTTGAGTTCTACCATCATGGAGCCCTCATTGGACGAGTCTGCTGAGCGCGCCATGGTGTTGGACTCTATGGTCTCTGTCCGGGCCAGTACGAGCGGCGGGCGAGCCGTACGCTCTATGGCGGCGAGCGATTCCGGCTTCCACTGACGTGTCGAATCAACCTGTACGTCGGCCGTCAGAAGCTGGCGGGCTTCGCCTGCAACCGTCCGGCTTGCGTTCTGTATGATGGAGCGAAGCGCTATCACGGAGCCCACGCCTATGCCTATGCAGAGGAAGAAGAAAAGCAGCCTCCTCCACGAAGACCTAATCTCGCGCCGTGCCATTTGAAAGATAAATCTCAACGGCTCGCCACTCCGATCGTCTCTTCCGGCTGACTGCTTTCGGACGCGTCATCAGAGCTGTCCGCGACTACGCGGCCGTCCCGCAGTGAGAGCCGGCGTGTGGCCTGCGCCGCCAGCTCGTGGTCGTGAGTGATGAGCAGAAGAGTGGTGCCGTGCTGCTGGTTCAGCTCTACCATGAGGCTGAAGACGTGCTGGCCGTTTGTCGAATCGAGATTGCCCGTAGGCTCGTCCGCAAGCATTATGGCGGGCTCGTTGCTGAAGGCGCGTGCGATTGCCACGCGCTGTTTTTCGCCGCCCGAAAGCTGCGACGGGTAATGATGAGAGCGCGCCTCAAGGTCTACGTCGCGCAGGAGCTGGCGCGCGCGGCTCTGTGCGTCCGCTCGCCCGGCAATCTCCATCGGCACGAGTATGTTCTCCAGAGCCGTCAGCGAAGGGATGAGGTGAAAAGATTGAAAGATGAACCCGACCTTCTCGCTTCTGAGCGCGGCCAGTTCATCCTCGCTCATGCGCGTGATGTCGTGGCCGCCCAGAAGAATCCGGCCTGAAGTGGGCGCGTCCAGACCGGCTATCAGGCCGAGCAGCGTCGACTTGCCGCTGCCTGAAGGGCCCACGACCGAAACGAACTGACCGGCAGTAATAACCAGGTCGAGTGAATGAAGGATGGTCAACTGCTCCGTCCCCGAAGGAACTATCTTTGAAACCTTGTATAATTCAATCATGAAACTTTATCTAACAGCTCTTGTGCTCTTCTTCGCGGCCGTGTTGTCCGCCTGCGGCGGCGGCGGCAAGCCTGAGAACAATTCCAATACTGCGACACAGAATCCGCAAGCCGCTGCGCCTTCTCCGACAAATAAGAGTCTACCGAAGATCGTAGCTTTCGGCGACAGCCTGACCGCCGGGTTGGGTCTCACGGCGGCGGAGAGCTATCCTTCGATTCTACAGAAGAAGCTGGAGTTGGACGGGTATCAATACGAAGTAGTCAACGCAGGGGTTTCAGGCGACACCTCGGCTGGCGGGTTGCAGCGCATAGACTGGGCGCTCGAAGGCGACGTGCGTTTCATGATTCTTGAGCTGGGGGCGAACGACCTGCTGCGCGGCCTCCCCGTGCGCGAGATGAAGAACAACCTGGACAAGATAATCGAGCGCGCTCAAAGGAGCGGCGCGGTAGTCCTGCTGGCCGGCATGTACGCGCCGACCAACGCGGGCGCGGAATACCAGCGAGAAGTCGGGGAAGCTTTCCAGTCGCTTGCGCGCGAGCGCAAGGTAACGCTCATCCCATTTTTTCTGGACAGAGTGGCGGGGGTCGAATCCCTGAATCAACAGGACGGCATACACCCGAACGCAGAAGGCACCAGAATCGTAGCCGAAACCGTCTACGCAGCTCTGCGCCCTCTGCTTGATAAAGAGAAGCAGGCGGGCGCGGGCGCAAAATAGGACTCAAGAAAGCTTTCGCTTACCGTTGATTGAATATAGAAGTGTCGAGCACGTCGTGGCGCGTGATAATGCCTACTATGCGCCCGTATTCCGACACCAGCACGGCCGGA
>DASVVZ010000352.1:0-6184 GCA_036389875.1 Pyrinomonadaceae bacterium | reverse complement strand
GTGGAGGCGGCGCTTCGCCATAAGAAGGAGACGAGCAGCCTTCGCGGGCTGCCCAATGCCAAAGAGATTCCGTGTGAGGCCGTGCTCGAAACGGAGTGCGACATCCTACTGCCGTCCGCGCTTGAGAACAGCATCACGATGGCGAACGTAGAGAACGTGAAGGCCAGCATCATAGCGGAGCTTGCCAACGGGCCCACCACGCCCGGCGCAGACCGTGTGCTGGCCGATCAGGGCGTCTTCCTGGTGCCGGACATACTTGCCAACGCTGGCGGCGTCACCGTCAGCTACTACGAATGGGTGCAGGACCTATACTCTTATTTCTGGACTGAGAACAAGATTAACGAGACGCTTGAGCAGACTATGCGAACGGCCTTTCGCTCCGTGCACGAGACGGCGCTTCGCTATCACACGGACATGCGTACGGGCGCATACATTCTGGCAGTCGCGCGAGTGGCAGAAGCCACTCGCGTGCGCGGCATCTTTCCATGAGCCACCGGAGAAGAGATGGCAGACAAAATCACCGTTTACGAAAAGCCCACTTGAACGAAGTGTCGTGAGACGGACAAGCTGCTCCGTGAGAGCGGCGTGGATTTCGAGAAGGTCAACTATTACATAAAGCCCTTGACGGAAGAGAAGCTGCGCGAGCTTTTGAAGAAGATGAGGCTTGCGCCGCGCGATCTGCTTCGCACGAGCGAAGCCGTCTACAAAGAGCTTAATCTGGGAAAGCGCGACATGTCGGACGACGAATTGATTGCCCTCATGATAGAGCACCCGGATTTGATTCAGCGCCCGATTGTGGAGCGCGGGCCGCGCGCAGTCCTAGGCCGTCCCGTCGAAAATATCCGTGCGCTTCTGGACTAAAGCTAGCAGAATCTCGATCCTTTCATACGATAAACGTAGATTTTCACTAGAGAAATCGAGATTTTCGTCTGCTGAATGGAGTTTTTCGCGGCGAAAATGTAGAATTCCCAGTGTTAAATGAAGGTTTTCCCCTCCCGAAGCATCTAAAATAACTACAATTTTATTAAGCGAATAAAGGAATTCAGGGGAATTGGCTAAAGCATCAGCGACCCATTACGTTTGCCAGAAGTGCGGGAATCAATCGCGCAAATGGCTTGGGAAATGCCCGGATTGCGGCGAGTGGAACTCGTTCGTTGAAGAGCGCGCTCGCGCGGCGTCGAAGAAGGACGGCGCGGGCGGGTTCCGGCTGCGCGAAGTGGAGCCCGTCGCCTACAGCGCCATAGAGTCGCAGGACGACACTCGCACCGCTTCCGGCATTGAAGAGTTCGACAGAGTTCTGGGCGGCGGCATCGTCCCAGGCTCGCTCATCCTTATAGGCGGCGACCCCGGCATAGGGAAATCCACACTGCTGTTGCAGGCTGCCGACAGGCTGAGCGCGGGCGGCACGACGGTCCTTTACATTTCGGGCGAAGAGAGCGAGCGGCAGATAAAGCTCAGGGGCGAGCGGCTGGGCGTCCGCGCCGATAACCTCTATCTTCTGCCTGAAACCAATCTGGAAAACATCTTTCACGAGATTGAGCGCATGACGCCCGGCGCTGTCATAGTCGATTCGATTCAGACGGTCTTCTCCGGCAACATAGAGTCTGCTCCCGGCTCCGTCTCGCAGGTGAGGGAAGTCGCGGGCCAGTTCCTGCTGCTTGCCAAGAATCGCGGCATCCCCGTCTTTCTCATTGGCCACGTCACGAAAGAAGGCTCAATCGCCGGCCCGAAGGCGCTTGAGCACATAGTTGACACCGTGCTCTATTTCGAGGGCGAGCGCCATCACAATCATAGAATAGTGCGAGCCACCAAGAATCGCTTCGGTGCGGCCAACGAAGTCGGCGTCTTCGAGATGACGGGCACGGGCCTGGTGGCCGTAGCCAATCCATCCGAAGTCTTTCTCGCAGAACGACCCGTGGGCGCTTCCGGCTCCATAGTGACCGCCTGCATGGAAGGCACGCGCCCCGTCCTGCTTGAGGTTCAGGCGCTCGTCTCCGGCTCAAAGTATGGGACGGGCCGCCGCATGGCACAGGGCTTCGATGTGAACCGCCTGGCGCTGCTGATAGCCATGCTGGAAAAGCGGCTGGGCTTTCACCTGATGGGAGACGACGTGTTCGTCAACATAGCCGGCGGACTCGAAATTGACGAGCCTGCCGCTGACTTGGGAATTGTGGCCGCAATCGCATCCAGCTTCAGGAATCTTCCGATCGATTCACAGACGGCTGTCTTCGGAGAAGTCGGCCTGACGGGCGAGGTGCGCGGCGCGCTCCAGGCTCAAACCAGAGCGCGCGAGGCTCAATCCCTAGGCTTCAAGAAAATCATCATGCCCGCCTCCAACACGACCGGGCTCGAACGCCTCCTGGGCTTGCGCGTCCTAGGCGTGCGCTCTGTCGAAGAAGCTTTGGATGAGCTGTTTTAAGACCCGTATGCGAAAGACCCTGCGCGCTTGTCTCTCTGCGGCGGTGAATAAAGTTTAAGTAGCATTCACCGCCGCAGAGAGGAGCGCAGAGAATTGAATCAGGTGGGGAGCCTGATGCTCTGTAGTATCTTGATAAAGCGCGGATTCGAGCGCAGGCTCTGGAAGGCTGGATTGACGCCGACTTTGATTAATCCTTCGCTACGCTCCCGGACGGCTGCTTCTAATTGATTCAGCGCCTCGTCCGTGTTGCCCAGATAAGCGTTGACTAAAGCTTTATCATACTGAGGCACATACTTTCCGCTCTGGGCCTTTGCCTCAAGCAGCTTCATGCGCTGACTCCAGTAACCTTTCTTACCCTGCTTCTTCCAGCCCTCTTCAAGCGCGGCCGCGTTTTCGGGGCTGGTTTTTTTATACTCGGCCAGCGCCGCTTCGTAGTTGTTATTCTTCTCGTAATACTCCTGCAATCGGCGCTGAACGCGTCGGAACTCGGGATATCTCTTGTCGGTTTTCCGGTACCGGTCGAATGCCTCCGCGTCGCGGCCCGCGTAATAGAGAGTCCACCCGAGGTTTGTATTGATGATCGGCGAGTTGGAGTCCAGGTTTAAAGCCTCCTCCATTGTCCGCACGGCCTCGTCCATGCGCTTCATAGGAATCAGGTAGTTGAAGGCGTAGTAGTAGAGGGCGTCCGCGTCGTGCCTCTTGCTAAGCTCTATGGCGTGCTCAAAGTTCTTCCTGGCGTTCTCCCAGTCCCAGTAGTAATTCGCCTGAATATAGCCGAGCGTGTAATAAGCTTCTACGTTGTCGTTATCTATCGCCAGAGCTTTCTCAACCTCTTCTTTGGCCGCCGGGTATACTTCTTCCGGCCTCCCCAGGTCGTAGCCGGGGCTGAGGCTCAGAGCATCTGCCAGGCCCGCCCGAGCCGGAGCGTAATTCGGGTCGGCTTCAATCGCTTTCCTGAAAAGCTCCATGCTTTTATCAAGCTGTCTCAGTATAAAATAACGACGCCCCTCATTGTAAAATGCGGAGGCCGCATCATTATTTGAGTAATTTTTATCTAGCTTGGCCAGCTCCTCCGCGCTCAAGTCCTGCTTGCTCAGTCTCTCGATTATCGCTGCTGAAATCTGTTTGGTCGCATTCGTGCTGTAGGTAAAGCTGAGAGTCCGTATGTGGCTGTCTGTACGCACGTCTGTCAGATTTATTTCTATAATAGTGCGATTATCCTGCTTGATGATGCGGCCCTTCATCACTGCCTGCACGTCAAGGAGCCGCCCTTCGGTCACGGCATCTACCTCTTTACCCTTATAGCGCATTAATGAATCAGGCGCTGGCTTCACTGTCAGGTCAGACACGTCTACCAGGTCGTTCCTGATATGCAGGGCAATATCTTCAGCCGCAGATTCCAGATTAGGGTCAGTCACGGAAAGGGGAAAGATAGCTATCGAGTCTATTTTCTGGCGGCGTCCCGAGTAGTATAAATAGAAGATAAGGCCCGACAGTAGGAGCAGGCCCGCCAGCAGCGCCGCCCCGGCAACCATTAGATAGCGTCGCCTGCGCTGGGTGCGAACGGCCGAGGGCGGAGCCGGGTTGCCAAAACCCTCACCGTAAAGATTGAAAATGTGCAGCAGTTTGTCATGCCTGACCTTTACTTCTCCGAGGTCGTGAATCTGCGGCCGCCATTCATCAAAGGCCCTCAGGAACTCCGCCACCGTGTTGGACAGAATGATGTGGCCTTCATCGCCGCAACTCATGACGCGTTGCGCCAGATTGATTCCGTCTCCCGTCACGTTCGGCCTGTTGTCTATATTCTCGTCGCGATAAACGGGGCCGCTGTGAACTCCCATGCGCACGCCGAAGCTTTGGCGGCCGGAGCTAAGCGCCCTGCATATGTGCTTGGCGCAGCACACGGGGTCAACCGGAGTCGTGTTGAGAAACACCAGCGCCATTCCGTCGCCCGTGGGCAATCTCAACAGCTGGTCTGCCGCATCGGCGCGGTTGTATTCCTCTGTGCTGCGTACCGCTTCCAGAAGCTGTTTGAGAACCTGTCGCTGCCGGTTGACGGCCAGCTTCGTGAAGCCGACGATGTCAAGAAAAAGAACATTGGCGCTTTCTGCGCCGGAGCCTTCGTCCAAAACTGCTGACGTTTGATCGCTTAAGTTCGGCTGAGCCGGGTTGGAGGGACGGGGCGGTGTTGACAGAGAGACTTCATCAGACTTCTTCGTATTTTGGTCGTTCTCTGTTGTCATGCGCCGCTACTTAAACAGACGAGAAAAGTCGGAACAATAAGGGTTTCCCAGTCCTGTTGAGCAAGACCGGGTTGGAAATTGATTTAGTCGTTCAGATTACAGATTATCGGCCGTTTATGTTTCCAGGTCAATCATTATCACCGGCAGGCAAATTCCGACATCTTTCTGTCTCTGAAAAGCTTTTCGTAGCGCGCATATTAATTGCATGGTACTATACGTCCCGTCATGCGGACGGATGTCGTACTCATTCGGCTGATCTTCACCGCAGTTCTGGTAGCGGCTGGATACCTCTTGCATCCGGTTAAAAACGATAGGATTATGTCGGCCGTCGTGGCCGCCCTCGTTGCCGTCGCCATCATCTTTTTCGAGATAAGAATTCGCCGCGCTTCCCTTAAAACCTTAATCGGCGCAGCCGTGGGCTCTATTATGGGCATCACGGGAGCCTATCTTATAGGCTCGCTCATCAGCAGCCAGGATTCGAACGCGGTCGCCGTCGAAACCAAAACCTTCCTCACGCTCGCGCTGACCTTCTTCATGGCCTACGTCGGCCTGATGGTAGGAGCGGCCAAGGGCGATTATCTGGACCTCTCTGCGCTGGGCGGCATCTTCAGCGACAAGACTATACGGCGGGACTACAAGGTGCTGGACACGTCCGTCATCATAGACGGGCGCATAGCCGACGTGGCCGAGACCGGATTCCTGAGCGGCACGATTATCATCCCGCAATTCATCCTGCGCGAATTGCAGCAGGTGGCCGACTCGCCCGATTCGTCCAAGCGGCAGCGTGGGCGTCGCGGCCTGGACATGCTCAACCGTTTGCAGAACAACTCTTCGCTCGACATACAGATTGTAGAGACGGATTTCCCCTCGGTGCGCGAAGTTGATTTGAAGCTGATAGAGCTCGGCAAGCAGTTGGACGCGGTCATCGTCACGAACGATTTCAACCTGAACAAGGTGGCGCAGCTCAGGGGCGTGCAGGTCTTAAACATCAACGAGCTCGCCAACGCTCTGAAGCCCGTGGTGCTGCCCGGCGAAGCCATGCGCGTCTTCATACTGAAAGAAGGCAAAGAGTATAACCAGGGCGTGGCTTATCTGGACGACGGCACCATGGTCGTAGTGGACAACGCCCGCAAGCTTATAGGCAGGAACGCCGACATAGCGGTCACCAGCGTACTGCAAACGACAGCCGGAAAAATGATTTTTGGCCGATTGTGGGAAGAGGCGAACGAACAGAGCGCGGGCGGCAACGGCGGCGAGCACCATGCGCGCATCAACGGAACTGTGCGCCGCACGGGTCAACTGCGCCCGCGTGAAGGCGCGCAGACTTCGCGCATCACGGACCCCAGCGAAACGGCAGCCGATTAAAAACAGTGATGAGTCATGGGTACTGAGTACTGAGTAAAAGAAAAACTCTCTTAACTCGGTACTCGGTACTTGGTACTCAGTACATATGAACATTGCTATTATTGCCGCCGCAGGGCAGGGCAGGCGTCTAGGCGGCAAGCGGGCCAAACAGTTTCTG
>DASVVZ010000351.1:0-10642 GCA_036389875.1 Pyrinomonadaceae bacterium | reverse complement strand
CCCCCGCTCCTGCTTTTTCTGACCGAAAGGCGCGGCTCATGTGATAGGCTTTAGCCTATGTCCGAGCAGGAGCAAAAGGCGTACGGCGGGGCTGAGCTGCGTAGAAGAATCGGCTGGTTGATTATAGGCAGGCTGCTGGCCGCAGTCCTCTTCCTGATAGCCGCAGCCCTCTGGACGCAGGGCGGGATAAGCGCTGCGGCGCGTGTGGCGCTGAGCGGCACATTGCCTATCTTTCTCACGGTACTGGGCCTCTCGCTCTGCTACGTTCTGGCGCTGCGGCTCTTCAAGAAGTGGCAAGTGCAGGCCAGCATTCAGTTGCTGGTGGATGTGCTGCTGGTGACCTGGCTCGTGTGGGCTACGGGCGACATCAACTCTCCTTACGCCGCCGCATATATCCTTGTCATCTCCGCAGCCAGCATCTTCTTAGGCCCGCGCGGCGCGCTGGTGACATCGGTGGGCTGCGTGGTGGCTTTCACCTTCATCACCCTGGCCACGAGCGTAGGCTGGATCCCGGCTTTCGCGTCCGACCCTGAGAATGTGCTGACGGCCAAGGCCGTGCAGGCCATCGGCATCAACGACGTGGCCTTTCTGGTAGTGGGCCTGCTGGCGGCGCAGCTGGCGGACAGGCAGGCGCGCTCGGACGTGCAGCTGATAGAGGCCACGCAATCGCTCGCCACGCTTCGCGCCCTGCACGAGCGCATAGTCGAATCCATTCGCTCCGGCGTAGTAACTACAGACCTTCTGGGGCGCATCTACACCTTCAACGCTGCTGCCGAAGAGATTACGGGTTACAGGGCGACGGAGGTGCGCGGTCAGGATGCCTCTATCTTCTTCGGAGAGCTGAAAGACCAGATCACGCAGTCGCTGAGCGCGGCGCAGGCGGGAGAGCCGAGCCCGCGTTTTGAGTCTTACTGTCTTACTCCGGACGGGCTTCGACTGCGGCTAGGCTTTAGCATCTCGCCTCTCTTCTCCGAGACGGGAGAGACCACTGGCCTTGTCCTAACCTTTCAGGATTTGACCGAAGTACGCTCGCTGGAGGAGGCCGCGCGCAGGCAGGACAGGCTGGCCGCAGTCGGGCGCGTGGCCGCAGGCATAGCGCACGAGATAAGGAATCCTCTGGCCTCCATGCGCGGCTCGATTCAGGTACTGCGCTCGGACCTGGACGGCGACTCTTCGCAGGCGCAGTTGATGGAGATTATCCTTCGTGAATCAGACCGTCTCAACCAGATAATCGCCGACTTTCTGGCTTACGCCCGCCCGCGCAACACGCAGCTGGCCCTGATAGACCTGCGCGAGCCGCTCATTGAAACCTTCACGCTGCTGCGCCACAGCCCCGAGATACGCGACGGCCACATGCTGGAAGAAGAGTTGCCGGATGAGCCCGTGATGGTCTCCGCCGACTCCTCGCAGCTGAAGCAGGTCTTCTGGAATCTCTCTCGTAACGCGCTGCAGGCCATGCCGGAAGGCGGCACCCTTCGCGCGCAGATGAGCCGCGCCGCTTCCGGACGCCTTCGTATTACTTTCAAGGACACAGGGCGCGGCATGACGCAGGAACAGGTAGAGCATCTCTTCGAGCCCTTCTCATCCTCCACTACGGGCGGCACAGGCCTGGGGCTCTCAATCGTCTATCAGATAATACGCGACCACGGCGGCACTATTAACGTGCGCAGCCGCGAAGGACAGGGCACGACCATCACGGTCGAATTGCCGGGAGCAGTCTGAAGAGCGAGCCGCTTCGGCTCCCGGGAAGGTTAAGGGATAAAAGATGACGCCAGAGGAATTCAAAGAACGCTACCTTGAGGGAATGAAAAGCGGATTCAGTGCTGCGCCGGAAGACGTACAGGTGAAGCTTCTGGAGCAGTTCAGCCAGTTCATGACCTATCCGGTTGAGCTGCTTCAAAGATCTTCCCTTTCCCCGGAAGACGTGGATTTTTTAAGCCGCACTGGACTGCCGCAATCGGCTGCGCCCGCGCTGAACTTTCGTAATTTATACGAGCCCTTCCCTGAATTTGAGACCCACCCGCAGTTTAAAGACCATTTTCTGATTGGCTCCGCGAGCAACAATCGCCTGCTCGCCATAAGCAAGGAGTCTGGAGAAGTGCTCTGCTTCGATCCCGCTGAAAGGGTCATCATACTGGTCAACGATTCCCTGGAAAAATTCGCTGAGTGCCTCTGCCTCTTTCAGGAGTACAGAGACCGCAACGAGATGGACGTTTGCCTGGAGGCGATGGCCGAGGTTGACCCGCTCCTGATGGAATACGAAAGCTTCTGGGAAGACGAGACCCGGAACTTTTTCGAGAAAGTGGCCGAATTACTGAACGAGGCCGCGAGAAGAAAGAACCAGTAAAACCTCATCCAGTAGCGTCCTAAATTCAAATCTCGGCGCCCCTCTCTCTCTGTGCGCCTGCGGCGGTAAGTAGGTCTTAACCTTCATTCACCGCCGCAGGCGCACAGAGAGAGAGCGAGACGCAGAGAGTTTTCAAATCACTACCCTGCCCCTTTCTGGTCAGGTATTCCCAGCGAAAAATTTTCTCCGAACAGCTAACCTTTCGCCTCCGTAATGTCTCAATAGTAGTAGAGGCATTCGCTCGCGCGCAGGATACGGATGGCGATAGAGAGGGATGATACGCCCGATGAAGTGTTGGTGGTGGCGGCCATACTCGGCGACCTTGAGGCGTTCAACGAGTTGGCCGGGCGCTATCGCGCGGCGGCCGTGCGCGCCGCCCAGGCAATCGTAGGGCTTGATAATGCGGAAGACGTGGCGCAGGACGCGTTGCTTCTGGCCTTCAAGGCGCTGCCCTCTATTGAACAGCCTTCAAAGTTCGCGCCGTGGCTGGGCGCTATTACTCGCAACCGCGCGCTGCGCTTCAACAGGCGCGAGAGCGAGTTAGACAAGCGGCGCGTGGAGTTTGACGAAGCTCTGCTGGCGGAGATTGACGCGCTTGCGCTCCCCTTTCTGGCCGAAGGGGAAGCTAACGAGGAACTGAGGCTTGCGCTTGAGAAAATCTCGGACGATTACGCGCTGGTGCTCAGGATGCACTTCCTGGACGAGATGCCTTTGAAGCGCATAGCGGCGTTCCTGGGCGTGCCGCTCTCTACCGTCAAGTGGCGCATTCACAGGGGCAAGCAGCTACTGCGCGAGCAGGTGGGAATTTCAGTTAAATCGGAGGTTAAAAGTGGAAAGAGAACAGGAGATAGCCAAGCTGGCTAACGTGCTGAATCGAATAGGCCGGGCCGCAGCCTTCTCATCCTGGATTAAGAGAGAAGACGACGCCGTCAAATTCTGCGTGGCCCAGTACAACCGCGTGCTCAGGCGCCTGAAGGAGCTTGAGCCTGCAATCGTCTCACTATTCAGCGAGCTTAACGAGGACGCTTCGCCTCAAGTCACGCGCATGGCGGCGCACGACCTGGCGGCATATTTCGAGGACGAGCTGCCTGCGGGTGCCTGGGGGAGGGCTAGCAAACATTGCCGCCCGCGCGTAGCCTTCGCCTGGCCGCCCATTCACGGGAGGCACTGCTAAAAAGAGGGATTATGGAAAGAGAAAAAGAGATAGCAAAGCTTGTCAACGTCCTCAGACGCACCTCGCGCATGGCGCTGCATTCGGAGTGGACTGGGGGCAAGGAGGACGCCGCGCGCTACTGCGCGGAGCAGTACAACCGAGTGCTGGCGCGCCTCAAGGAGCTAGACCAGAGCGTCGGCACAGTCTTTGAGCCTCTGCCCGTGGGAAGCTCTTTGATGGTGGCCGCGATGGCCTGCCGCCAACTGGCGGCCTATTATGAGGACGAAGTCGGCACGCGCGGCCCCGGCGGCGCAAGGGCCTACGCGTTCCAATTGGACCGCGAGTCCTTCAAAGAGTTCTGGCAAAAGAGCGCGCGTGAGATAGAAGACCTTGGCGAATACATACGCGAGAGCATAGAAGAATGGGTTCGCCAGCGAAAGGGCAAGCCGGAGGCCGGCAGGGCCTCTGGACAGACCGGCGACGAAAAGGGCCAATAGCTCGGGCCGCTTTCGCCGCTCGGGACTACGCCACCCGTCAACATCTAAAGCGCTTGTATGAAGGGCGGGCTCGGAAGTTTATCCGGGCCGCCCTTCTTCTTTTAACTGCCACAGCAATTTCACAACATAGCTTATCCCTAATCAGCTTTAGGGTCTCGGTGTCAGACACCCTGCGTTTGCAAAATTACCATTGACTGCACAGCAGACTTATCATATTTTCCCACTATCTTGAGCTTTTAGTTTTCCCTGTCAGGTGTTAGAAGATGAAGTCTAACCGACATCAGCGAAAGCCGGATTGTTCATGGCAAGCTTCCGGGGTATCGTCAATGCTTCAACCGGGCCAGACTCCGCCCAGTGTTTACGACCTGCCGATTAATGCTCCGAGCGCGCAGGACGAAAGCCGTCTAATAGACCTGATAAGCCGAGTTGACCACAAAGTTCTACAGGGTTACTCACTCTACATTCAAATTTACGGAACCGCGTACAAAGTTTTATACGGTTTCTACTGGCGCAGCGTTTACTCGGGCGAACAGTTCTGGGGGCTTCATTGTGAAGAGATAGAGCGCGGAATGTGGGCGGATGCGGGAAGTAATATGGCGGTTGTAGATCTCCCCATACACTACACGAACGGAAGCTGGACGGTTGAAGAACAATCACTACAGTTTTTACTCACCCGCGACATGCTCTCACTTGATTATGGTCTTTCTTAATCTTAATAGCGTCCATGCTTTATTGGCTTTAAGCTCAGATATTTTTAACCAATAGTAGTGCTGGCCTTAAGCAGTCGGTCTCATCACGGAGAAATCACTTTTCCCGGTAGAATCAAGTATCTGCCGTCTCCTTACATGCTTACGTCAGCCATTCAAGTCAGCCAGATGTTTCACAGAGTGGCTTAAACTCCACTTAGGGATTCTGCTACTTGTGTTAGCGGCGATTTGGCCGCGTAACAGGCAGTGCCTAATCTGAGCCGTGCCGCTTCGCTTAAATTAATCTCAATGCCGGGAATCATAAGATGAGAGAACTTGTTAATTTCTACAGAACGTGGCTCAAGTGGCTGGTCGGATTGATTATCGCTTGGTTGATATTCGTCCCGACTATTTTAGCGCCCTTCATTAACAAGACAATTCCCCCTAGTTACGCTTCCTCGTTAGTCTGGGGAGCTAATATGCTTAGCTCCAAGGGCTTCGTTGTAGGTATGTTTGTCGCAGGCGAGTTCCTTATCAGAAAGATGGTCTGGAAGTTTTGGCATCCTGAATTGGATATGGAAGGCGTTTGGAAAGGCGTAAGCACTTACACAGAAAAGCAGCCCGGGGGCAAGCTGCAACCGCCGGAGCAGTCCGCGCACATATTGAGATTTGAGCAGGATTGCTTGAAGTTCACGATGAAGCCTACGACCGGCAAGTCGTTCGTAAACTGGGGTTATCATGCCATTAATCTGGTGGCTGACGAGGAAGCTGTCAAATATGCCTACTGGGTAAATTACAGTAATCCATCATTTCCCCCCTCGGCCATCGGTTACGAAGAACTAAAGGTTATTGAGTATGAAAAAGGACGCCCCGTAAAGCTTTCGGGTTGGTTCCGCCACTGCATCAACGGCGAGCAGCCCGCTTATAGTGGGATTGTGGAGTTTCAAAGAGTTTCCACGCCAAGATTTTTCGGGAACCTGTTTTCACGCAACAGTGGCCGGGCAGAAGCAGCCAAGAATCCAACTACAACACAGGAAGCCAAGTGAGTTCACGCCATGTCTCTATTCAGTAGGAATATTGTTATTCTGGGAATCAGCTCGGACATAGGGGCAGCATTAGCCCGTATGGCGGCTGCGAATAAAGACTGTAAATTGCTGCTCGTCTCAAGAAAGCCGGAAGCAGAGATGCGAAAGCTTTTGGGTAAAAACGGCCTGGGCTCCCTGCTGGATAATGCTCGTTCGCGCTTCTTATTCGACGTAGACTTAACGAAAGAAGATAGCCTGCGGAAACTAAGACAGACCGCTCTTAGTTACTTCAAAGAACCGTTCTCTGTCATACATAGCGTAGGGGATTTCTGGTATCACAAGCGCCTGATTGACATGAAGTTTTCAGAGATACGCATGATGATGGAGAGCCACATCCTTACCTTCGCCGGGGCTGCTCATGCGCTCGTTCCTGTTTTAATAAAAAAGGGTGGGGGGCGTCTCGTGGCCTTCAGTTGCAACTCCGTCCTCTACAACTACCCGGACATGGCCCCTTTCACTTCATCCAAAGCGGCTATAGAAACTTTCATAAAATGTCTCGCGCATGAATACGCGGAATACGGAATCGCCGCAACCGCGCTTGCTCTTCCGACAATCCTGACGGAGAAGGTTATCAAGGGAAAGGAGATACAGGGGCGCGAGAGTTACGTAACGCCTGAGGAGCTATCTGACATGCTTCTGAATCAGGTTCTGACTTTGCCCTTAACTGTCAACGGCAACATCATAGAGGTCTATAAATATAATCCCACGTTCTATCACTCAGGATATTTCCAGAGAAATCCCAGACCGGAAAAGGCGAAAGGCTAAGCTTCAGGTTAAGATGCCGGGCCATCTTAACCTTCAAAGAGAAGACACGGGATAAAGAGGAACCGCGCGCATCACGCGAGAGGACATAAGCATTGACAATGCCTATCGCGTCTATTCAAGTAATGCGCGCGGTTCCTCTTTATCCTTCTCTCTTTTTCGCCTCCTCCCCGTGTCGCCATCCCCGGCGGGTTTGTGTATACTTATTGTCCGACAGCAAAACTCTTCTCTTAACAACATCTGGAGTGATTATGAAAACGAAGCTCTTGAGCCTCTCACTGCTTCTGCTCTGTCTGCCGTTATCGGTTCCGGCGCAACAGCAGGAGCGCAGGCTTTTTCCTTACAACTACACGGTTGACGACCTGCCGAACGGGCTGAGGCTCGTCACTATTCCGACGGATTATCCCAACCTTGTGGCCCTCTACATAGTCGTGCAGACGGGCTCGCGCAACGAGGTGGAGCCGGGCAAGAGCGGCTACGCACACTTTTTCGAGCACATGATGTTTCGCGGCAGCGAGAACTACACGCCCACGCAGCGCGACGCTATCCTGAAGCGCGCCGGGGCAGAGGCCAACGCTTACACGACCTCTGACCGCACCGTCTATCACGAAGTTTTTTCCAAGGAAGACCTGGACGAGGTGATGAAGCTTGAGGCGGACCGTTTCCTGCGCCTCAAGTACGGGCAGGATGTTTTCAAGACGGAGTCGCTGGCGGTGCTCGGCGAATACAACAAGAACTCCGCTAGCCCCTTCTCGAAGCTCTACGAAGTGCTGCGCGGGACTGCTTACAAGAAGCATACCTACGCGCACACGACCATGGGCTTTATCGAAGACATCAAGGACATGCCGAACCAGTACGATTATAGTCTGGAGTTCTACAGGCGATTCTACAGGCCGGAATACACGACAGTAGTTCTGGTCGGGGACGTTAATCGCCAGCGCGCACTGGATTTGACGAAGCAATACTTTAGCGAGTGGAAGCGCGGCGATTACGTGGCCTCGATTCCCACCGAGCCCAGGCAAACGGAAGCACGCACGGCTCAGATTGACTGGGCCTCGCCTACGCTGCCGCACCTGGCGGTGGCATTTCGCGGCCCAGCCTATTCGGATGATAAGAAGGACAAGGCTGCGCTTGACCTGCTTGCGCCGATAGCCTTCGGCCCGAACTCGGAGCTTTACCAGCGGCTCGTCCTGAGGGAGCAGAAGGTGGACGCGCTCTATCCTAGCTTCGGCAATCAGATAGACCCGGAACTTTTCACCGTCTACGCGCGCGTCAAAGACCCCAAGGACGTTGACTACGTGCGCCAGCAGATTCTTGACACCTTCAAGCGATTCACGACCGAAACCATAGACCAGGCAAAGCTGGATGCCACACGCTCGCGCCTGCGCTACGGCTTCGCGCTCGGCATGAACAGCTCGGAAGCGATTGCCGCAGCGGTCGCGCCTTACATAGCGCTCAGGCGCACGCCGGACACCATCAACAAGCTCTTCAACCTGTACGAGCAGATTACGCCGCAGGACATACGGGCAACAGCCTCGCAGTACTTTACCGAGAACAACCGAACGATAGTCACGCTGATGACCAAGGCGGGCGACAAGGGTGCGAACAAGGAGGCGAAGAACTAATGTCAAAAGGGATTATCTCGACTGTTTTAATCTTCACGCTTCTGTTGTCAGCCGCGCTGCCTGCACTGGCGCAGGGCGGCGGGGCTGCGAACGGCGCGGGCAGCGCAAACAGCATCGCCAGCGTGCTGCAACCCAACAGCGCGCCGCTTGTCAATTTCCGCATACAGTTCATGACGGGCTCCGCCTTTGACCCGCCGGGCAAAGAGGGTGTGGCTTCCCTGACCGCGGCGATGCTGGCGCAGGGCGGCACTCGCGCGCAGACCTACGAGCAGCTGGTCACGGCCGTCTATCCGATGGGCCTGAGCGCCCCGCTCGGCTGGCAGGTAGACAAAGAGATGACCGTCTTCACAGGCGCATCTCACGTGGACAATCTGGACCGCTATTACGGTCTGATGCGCGAGATGCTGCTCGACCCGGGCTTCAGGACGGAGGATTTCAACCGTCTCAGGGACGACGCCATAAACTTTCTGAAAGTCTCGCTGCGCCAGAGCAACGATGAGGAGCTTGGCAAGGAGTATCTGTACAACCTCATCTACGCCGGGCACCCTTACGCGCATCACAACATGGGGCGCGTCAGCTCGCTTGAAAAGCTCACGATAGACGACGTGCGGGACTTTTATCGCAGCCATTACACGCGGGCCAATCTGGTCATAGGGCTCGCCGGCGGCTATCCTGCGGCCTTTACTAAAAGGATGGAGACGGATTTCGGCAAGCTGCCCTCAGGCAAAGCAGAACGCAGGCGCTTTGAAGCTCCGAAGGTGGACGCGGGCACGCGCATAGAGATAATCCAGCGCGACACGCTCTCGACAGCCTTCTCGCTCGGCTTTCCCATAGAGGTGACGCGCGCGCACAAGGATTGGCCTGCGCTCGCGGTGGTCGCGTCTTACCTGGGCCAGCACCGTTCTTCGAACAGCTATCTTTATCAACGGCTGCGCGAGGCGCGCGGGCTCAACTACGGCGACTACGCTTATATAGAGTATTTCCCGCGCGGGATGTTCCAGTTCACGCCGGACCCTAACCTTGGACGACAGCAGCAAATCTTCCAGATATGGATTCGCCCTGTCGAGCCGCAGAACGGAATGTTCACTCTGAGGGCGATGCTTTACGAGTACGACAGGCTCGCGCGCGAAGGAATGTCGAAAGAGGCTTTCGAGGCGACCAGAGAGTTCCTTTCTAAATACTCCAACATCCTGACGCAGACGCAGGACGCCCGTCTGGGCTACGCTATGGACAGCCGCTACTACGGCATACAGGATTTCAACACCTACATGCGCGAGCAATTAGCAAAGCTCACGCTTGAAGATGTTAATCGCGCGGTACAGCGCTATCTGAAATCCGACCGCATGCGCATCGTCGTCGTGACGAAGGACGCCGAAGGATTGCGTAACGCCATCCTTAAAGGCGAGCGGTCGCCCATCACCTACAACTCGCCCAAGCCGAAAGAGATTATGGACGAGGACAAGGTGATTGAGTCTTACAGGGTAAACGTCAAGCCCGAGTCAGTGGTCATACTGCCCGTGGCACGCGTCTTCGAGTAAAGGGCCTGTACGATAATTTGCATCACCGGTAGGGAGCGCCCGGCTGGGAGAGTAATTTTATTCTTCCCATCGGGCGCTCCTTTCGTTTAATCTTGCCACTACAATGCAGACCAGATTCATAGGCAAGCCCGTGCCGCGCAAAGAGGGGCGTGAGAAGGTGACGGGCCGCGCCCGCTATGTTGACGACATTAGCCTGGAAGGGATGCTCTACGGGGCAACTGTGCGTAGCCACAGCCCGCGCGGGCGGATACGCGAAATCCGCTTTGACCCGCAAATTCCCTGGGACGAATTCACGATCGTGACAGCCGCGGACGTTCCCGGCTCAAACTACGTGGCGCTCATTATCGACGACCAGCCTTACCTGGCCGACGGCGTAATCAATCACGCCGAAGAACCCGTTGTGCTGCTGGCTCATCCTGACAAGTATCTGCTCGAAGAAGCCCGCCGCTCCGTGCATCTTGAGATAGAGCCTTTGCCGCCCGTCTTCACCCTGGACGAAGCGCTTGAGAAGAAGGAGATAATCTGGGGCGAGGATAACGTCTTCAAATCCTTTCTGGTCGAGAAGGGCAACGTTGACGACGTTTGGGCTAGCGCCGATTTCATCGTCGAGGGCGAGTACCGCACGGGCGCGCAGGAGCAGCTCTACATCGAGACGAACGGAGTCATCGCCGTCGCCAGCGCCGATGAGGGCGTCACCGTCTGGGGCTCCATGCAGTGCCCGTATTATGTTCACAAGGCGCTGATAAAGCTCTTCAACCTGCCGGAGGAGAAGATACGCGTCGTGCAGGCGGAGACGGGCGGAGGCTTCGGCGGCAAGGAAGAGTACCCGTCTATGATTGCGGGGCACGCCGCTCTTCTGGCCTGGAAGGCAGGGCGTCCCGTCAAGATTATCTACGACCGGGCGGAAGACATGGCCGCCACTACCAAGCGCCACCCTTCGCGCACGCTT
>DASVVZ010000350.1:0-27236 GCA_036389875.1 Pyrinomonadaceae bacterium | reverse complement strand
GGGCTCTGTGAACGAAGCCGCAAACGCGCACATAGACTATCTTAAAGCGAGCGCGAAGGACGTAACGGTACTCAAGCGAAACCCGGCGCGCCTCGGAAAGCGGCAGGCCATACGTTACGTCGTTCAATACACCAACGTCTCCACGGGCCTCTTGATGATAGAGGATAAGACCATCGCAATTAGAAAAGATGGAGATGAGAAACAGTACTGGGTGGTTTATGCCGTCAGCTTACAGACGCCCGCCCCGCGTTATTCAGGAAACATAGCCGCGCTCGAAAAAGTCCTCAGGCTCTGGAAAGAGATGGAGACTGACGGATGCTGAAGTTTTTTTGCAGGCGGGTCGTGCCCCGGCCATGACGGCTATTTAGCCTGCGTCAAAGCGTTGTACTTTTTCAAAATCTCAAGCGTGCGGTCTAGTGGCAGAGCCTCGACGCGGTGGCCGTCGCGTCCCGTCATGCTCGTGGCGCGAAAGAGCGAATTGTAGATGGCCTCTTCCGTCGCTTCGACTATGGCCAGAAAGAGAGGCGACACGGCCTCGTTTCCCAGAAGCTGCACCTGTCGGCGCTCTTCCATTGCGCGTATGCGGTTCTGTGTGCTGAAGGCTATGACGTAATCGCCGCTCCCGTTCGTCGAAGGCGAGCCGGTGCGCGCAAGGCCCAGCATGGCGCGGGCCGCCAGCCGCTGCAGATTTCTGTAATCGAGCGGAGCGTCAGTCGCCACCACTATGATGATGGAGCCGTCCGCGCGGTCCGGCTGTAGTTGAGATTCAGAAGTTTGGCTCGCGCCCCTTGGCGGCGCAAGCTTATCCTTCAGATAATAGTTGCCAAGCTCTCGGCCCACCGGAGCGCCGTTGATTGTGAGCACGCCGCCGAAGTTCGTCTGAACCAGCACGCCCACAGTGTAGCCGCCCAGGGATTGAGGTAAAACCCTTGAAGACGTCCCGATCCCGCCCTTGAAGCCGAAGGCAACAGTTCCCGTGCCCGCGCCAACTGCTCCTTCTTCCACCTCTCCGTCTCTGGCCGCACGCAGCGCCGCGTAGACCTCTTCGCGCCCGACGTGACGCCCGCGTATGTCATTTAAGAATCCGTCGTTCGTCTCGGCCACGACCGCGTTGATTGAGCGCACCTCTTCGTTGCCCGCGAGCGAGAGCATCCATTCAAGAAGCGCGTCGGCCGCGCGCGGGACGTTTAGAGTGTTGGTCAACAGAATGGGCGTCTCAATCTCTCCGAGCTCGTTGACCTGAGTGGAGCCCATGAGCTTTCCGAAACCGTTGCCGACGAAGATGGCCGCCGGAACCTTCTCCTGAAATAGATTGCCTTCGTGAGGGAGAATGGCCGTGACGCCCGTCCGCACGTTCGCGCCACGTATCAGAGTCGAGTGGCCCACGCGCACGCCCTTCACGTCCGTGATGGCATTGAGCCTGCCGGTCGGCAAGATTCCTACCGTTAATCCGAGGTCGCGCGCACGCGGCCTGGGTTTCTCGCCAGTGTTGCTCATGGTCTGATTGACGAGCGCCAGAAGGGGAAGAAAGAAGAGCGCCATTCTGAAAATCATCATCGCCCGTTTTCACCTTTTAAGCTCGGAGAAGCAGTATAGAAAATCTTTCTTCCGCATTTACGCGTCCTCTATCCAACATTCTTTCATGTAATGCTACAATTTGAAATATCAAATCCGAGACATCGCTGACTTATGCCGGACAGGATACAGGAGAGATTCATCACGGAGCGGAAGGGGGCCTGGCAGCGCCTGGAGGATTTGCTGTCGCTCCTGGACAGTTCCTCCTTACGCAGGCTTCACCGTGAGGAGGTGCGCGAGCTTGGCCGCATCTACCGCCGCACGGCTTCGGATTTGGCGATTGCGCGGGCGGAATCGCGCGACCCGCGCCTCATTAACTATCTCAACAGTCTTGTGATTCGCGCGCACGGGCGCATCTACCGTGCGGACGCTCAAGCGCCCAGGCGTCTACGCAACTTCTTCGCGCGAGACTTCCCGCGAACATTTCGCAGGACGTGGCGCTACACCGCCACCAGCTTCGTAGTCTTCATGGCCTTCGCCCTTGTAGGCTTTCTCGGCACATGGCAGGACGTGGAGTTTTCAGAGCTTGCGGGCATCTCCCCGGTCTGGCGCGAGGTGAACATAGAGACGCGCAATCATTGGTGGGAGAGCCTGAACGAGGGCAACCAGATTGGCTCAAGCGCTATCCTCACCAACAACATCGGCGTGACCTTTCTGGCCTTCGCGTACGGAGCGCTCTTCGGAGTGGGCACGCTCTACATCATGGCACTCAACGGCGCGAGCATAGGCGCTGTGCTGGCCCTCACCTACCGCGCGGGCTTCGGCAACGCGCTCGTCACCTTCATGGTAGGGCACGGCGTAATAGAGCTGTCGTGTATCTTCATAGCCGGAGGTGCGGGCATGATGCTCGGCCTTGCCATACTTGTGCCCGGCGACCTTTCCCGCGCCGATGCGCTGAAGGCGCGCGGGCTCGAAGCCGTGCGGCTCATAGCAGGGTGTGCCCCGCTCCTCTTCATAGCCGGACTGATAGAAGGCTTTATCTCGCCCGCTCCCGCCAACCCCGCAATCAAGTTCGGCATAGGCATCATCACAGGCATAGCCCTCTGGTCTTATCTTCTACTGATGGGACGTGAAGAAGAGACCGTAAAGAGCAGGTAACACGCCCGCGATTAGCAAACCGCCATGATGAAGATTTTCAAGAAGCTGAATCAGAGAAAGCCTGCTTCTGAGGAAGCTCACGTAGAGAGCCAGCCGACCCGGCATCAGGCTGACTTCATAGACGTGCGGCAGCTCATAGAAAATTTAAGTATAGAAGAGCTTAACAAATCGGCCGAAGAATATTTCGCAGGGCTCGATAGCTGGGAGCATCACCTAGCGAAGCCCTACGCCGACATCATAGAGACGCCCGAGCTGCTGGTCTCCTTCTCGCACCTCGTACAGGGGCTGTCGCTCTCGCCGGGCATGAGCGTGCTGGATTTCGGCGCGGGCTCCTGCTGGTCATCGCACCTGCTGACGCAGTTGGGATGCGAAGTCACAGCGCTGGACGTGTCGGAGACCGCGCTTAAAATCGGCAGAGAGCTATACCGACGCCATCCCGTCTTCGGCAATCAGCCGGAGCCCAGGTTTCTACATTTCGACGGCTACAGCTTTGACCTGCCGGACGAGAGCATGGATAGAGTCCTCTGCCTGGATGCCTTTCATCACGTAGCCAACACCGAACAGGTCTTAAAGGAGATGGCCCGCGTGCTCAAAGAGGGAGGCATCGCTGCCTTTTCGGAGCCCGGCCCATCTCACTCCAGCACCCCGCAGGCGCAATACGAGATGCGTATGAACCGGGTGATAGAGAACGACATAGACGTAAGAGAGATTTGGAAGATGGCCAGCGCCGCGGGCTTTACGGATATGAAGCTCTCAATCTTCAGCCCGAAGATTTTCCTGCTCGGCCCCGACGAGTTCGACGGGTTTATGAACGAGGGCAGCAGGGACGCGCGGTACGCCTCGGAGGCGCGCGCCTTCTTGCAGCATCACAGAATCTTCTTCCTGCGCAAGGGAGAAGCACAGGCATTGGACAGCCGCCAGCGCTCAGGCTTATCCGCCGAACTCACCGTCACACTTAATTCCCGGCAGACAAAAGAGGGAGAGCCGCTTGTGGCTCAGGTAACTGTGAAGAATGTCGGAACGAGCGTCTGGCTTCCAACCTCAAGCCCAAAGGGGCCTGTCCATCTTGGCACGCACCTGCTCGGCGCGGACGGTCTCCTAATCAATCGTGACTATTCCCGCCATCACCTGACACCCGGAGAGGGCCGCCCCATCCCGCCCGGCGAATCCGTGAGCTTAGAGGCGCGCGTGCCTGCGCCGCCCAAAGGAAATTATATTCTGGAATTCGATCTGGTCAGCGAGTACGTCTGCTGGTTCGAGAACAACGGCTCAAGGGTGGTGAGGATGGATGTTGAGGTCGTCTGATTCTCTTACAAGAGCCCGTGTTCCTTGACTCGTATGTAGGTCTCAAGGAGAGAGGGGGCGAGCGTGGCAGAGGTAACGTCTAAGGCAAGACCGCCCTGCGACTCAACTAGCCTGAGCGCCGCTTCGCGCTGGTGCAGAATCTCTTCCGCGACAGACTGTGTGAAAAGCTCCGGGATGCTGGCGGGCTCGTCCTGCACGGCGGCGCGCAGGTCACGATCTCCGATGGTGACGACGAGCGGCAGGTGTCGCGGGCGCAGGAGCTTCAGCGACGTGAGCAGCTCGCGCGAGCCCTCTTCGTCAACAAGGTCTGTGAGGACTACTACGAGCGCGCGCCGTTTGCAGTTGATGGCTATGAATTCAAAGGCGCGTGCATAGGACGGCTCTATCATCTCCGGCTCAATCGCGTGTAGGGCTTCGAGCGCCGCGTCCATGTGCTCGCGCCCTCGCTTGGGCGGCAGGTAGCTCTTGATGCGGCGACCGAAGACGAGCAGGCCGGAGTTGTCTCCGCCGCGCTGGGCCGCGCTCATCAGGGCCAGCGCCGCGTGAACGGCCGAGTCCAGCTTCGTCTCCTGCTCAATCCGCGCCGTCATCAGGCGACCCGCGTCGAGCGCAATCACAATGGTCTGGTCCCGCTCTATCTGATACTGCCTGGTGGTCAGCTTGCCGCGACGCGCCGTGGCCGTCCACGAAACGTGCCTGAGTTCGTCGCCGCGCACGTAATCCCTTAAAGATTCGAACTCCCTGCCTTCGCCGCGCCAAGAGGTCTTGCGATGCGATGCAACCAGGGAACGCGCGCCAAGGGCCTTAAGTTCGGCCTCGCGCGCCCTCCTTATATTCGGATAGACCTTTATGCTCTCGGCCTCGCCGAGGGAGGTTTGCACCCACGTGAGCCCCAGGCGCGAGAGATAGCGCACGGCCGTAGTGCCGAACTCGAAGCGGCCTCGCTTCGGGGGTTGCAGGTTGTAGATGAGTGTGGCGGAGCCTTGCGCCTCCACGCGGGCGCGCGCCTGTCGCTGGCCGCTCAAGGCCATCTGAGGCGGGAACTCATCCTTTATCTGTAGGCTCAGAGCGCGCGGGCTGTGATTCAGTAGATGCACGCGCACCTCCGTTTCACCCCCTACGGCGAAGCGGCTGCCGAACTCTCGCCGGATAGTGAAGCCCGCAGGCAGACGGCTGAGCCGCGCATCCACGAGCACGGCCGCCAGCAGCGCCATGTCATAAAGGAGCGTCGCCCACCTGAGCGCGGGCCGCCCCCACGAAAGCGAAAGCGGAATCAGCCCCGCGAAGAGCAGCATGTAAAAGAGTCTTGTGAAAACAAAACGCATGATTCAGAGTAGCAGGAAACAGTTATCCCTGCTGTTCTGTCAACTACCGAATCCCGTCCCCGGCCCGATTAGCCAATCGAGAACTCTTTGTCGTTGATGGGCTGGTCGAAGGTGAACTTCGTGAACTTCATAGCCCATTCAAGCGACATGACGTTCGCAGGGCTCTCTATCACCAGCGACAACCTGTAATCGTGCGGCAGTGTGAGCCTGCCCTCCTGCCCGAACTCACCGAACTCTTCCACCATCCTGTAGCGAGTCTCTGTGGAGGTGTTCGCCGAGTTGTTCGGCCCGGAGCCCATCTGGCCGGCGATCGTCTTGCGGTACTCCGTCCGAACGTGCTGGAAAGTTTCCGCGTCGAAGAAGAGGCTAATCTTTATGTCGCCGCCCTTGCGCGGAAGATAACGAAGCTCGTGCAACTGTCTGCCTTCCACCTTCTTCAGCCCGCCGTACTCAAGCTTGGCCTGCTTCTCCGACGCGCGAAGAAGCGGCCAGGCGGTGGAGAGCGTGCCGCCCAGCAGGCCCTGCCTGATGATCGCGTCATAGCCCAGCAGGAAATTAACTAGCGGCGTGCGAGTGCCGGGTCGAATCTCAGCGCCCGTCACGCGGTCGCCGTTGAAGCCAATCCGCTCGTAAGGATATTCCTGGCTATTGAAAAGCAGGCTCATCAGATTCTTGTCGCCGTTCGACGCAAAGAGAGATGAGCCCGTAGCCTTGCTCGTGCCCCTGGCGCGAAACGTGGCCTCGACGGTACCTATGGCAATCATGGTCTTAAGAGCAGCGCGTGCGTCTTCAGCGCCGATTGACGATAGGTGCTTCGAGACCACTTCTTCCGGCTTCATCTTATCCGCAGCCGCATGGCGCGATGCCGGAAAGAGCGTGAGGGCGAACAGCAAAGCGACTGAGAGAAGCGTGCGAGTCTGTTTCTTCATGGCGACTTCGGCCCTTCAACTTGAGATTGAAAGTAAGGGATCGGGGACGGGGAGAAAAATGGCCCAAAACCTCTTTCGGGCGGCCTCAGTATGCACATGCCAAACAGCAGTTTCAAGCAATAAATACGGGCTTACGAAGCGCCGTTTCTTTATCCATTATCTCGGAACTTCCGCACTCTCGAGGATGTCCGTGATGACCGCGTCCGTGGTCGCTCCATCGAGTTCCGCCTCCGCCCTCAGGCTCAGTCTGTGACGGAGGACGGGGCGCGCAATGTCGCGCACATCATCGGGAGTCGAGAACTCTCGCCCGCGTATCGCCGCGAGAGCTTTGGTGCAGAGCAGAAGCGCGACGGCCGCGCGCGGGCTCGCTCCGTAAAGCACAGAAGGATGCGAGCGCGTGCGGCGTACTATGTCCACCACGTAGCGGCGCACGCCCTCTTCCATGCGCGCGCTTCTGACCTCGAAGCGGCAGCGCATGATTGCGTCCGCCTCGCCCAGAGGCCGTATATCAACCTGCTCAAGACGGCGCGCGTTAAAGCCCGAGTCCCAGCGCGCGATGATTTCCTGCTCGTCCTGCTCGCTGGGATAGTCCAGCAGGATTTTCAGCAGAAAGCGGTCCAGCTGCGCTTCCGGCAGAGGATACGTGCCTTCGTACTCTATCGGGTTTTCCGTCGCGAGCACGGTGAAGACGGGCGAGAGGGGATGCGGGTCGCCGTCAATAGTCACCTGTCGCTCTTCCATAGCTTCCAGAAGCGCGGCCTGCGTCTTGGGAGGCGTGCGATTAATCTCGTCCGCCAGCAGAATGTCCGTGAAGACAGGCCCGCGCCTGAGCGTGAAATCCGAAGTAGAGATGTTGAAGACGTTCGTGCCCGTGATGTCCGAAGGCATGAGGTCCGGCGTGAACTGTATGCGATTGAACTGCGCGCCTATGATGCGTGCCAGCGTCTTGACCGTCAGCGTCTTGGCCGTGCCCGGCACGCCTTCTATGAGCGCGTGCCCTTCGGCCAGCAAAGCAATCAGAATCTGCTCTATGACCTCGTCCTGCCCTACGACGACCTTTCTTAGCTCCGTACGTATGTGCTCAGTAGTTGAGGAGACATATTCCAGTGGCATTGAAAGTTTCCATCTTCGTTTCGGTGAAGTGCTGGAAAAGCATCAAGATATTACGTTAGACCAGGCAAAAGTAGAAAGGCCAAAGAAGAAGATAGAGGTCGGGGGCTAGTAAAAGAAGATCCAATAGTCCTTCTTTTAACCATCCCCTGTCCCCTGACCCCTATGCCCCATCTTCATCTTGCCTGCTTTTGTTCGCGCGAGCGCATGCGCAGGCCCAGAGTGCGCTCCACGTCTCTGAGCCTTGAGACCAGGTTGAGGGCGCGTCGTGCTCGCAGGGGCTCTCCCGCCATTGCATCTTCGCACTCGCGCATAAGGGCTTCCAGCTCCTCGGCGTTCAGGGACGAGCGCGCGGCCACGCGCTCCGCAATCAATGCACGCGGGGCGTTGCTGTCGAGCCCCGCGTATCTGGCCAGCACTCTTCGCGTGCGCGCGTAGATGTTTTCTATCGCCAGATCGAAGGCGCGCGAGCGCTGCTGCAACTCAGCCATGGAAGCTACGAACTCCAATTTCGAGCGGCGGTCAACGAAGGGGAGCGGAAGAGGCCGGGCGAAGCGGCTTCCGCTTGTCCAGACGGCGGCGAGCACTATCAGGCAGAGCTGGCCTAGCATGGCCAGAACCGGCGTGCCCGCAAAGTAAGAGATAATCTGATTGTGCGCGGCGTAGCGGCCATGATGATATTCGTCAAAGGCTATGAGGTCGTTTGCGCCGGCTATCACGTTGACGGCCAGTCGCAGGTTGTCCGCGCGATTGATGCCTCCATTGGCTATGATGAAAGGGTCGCTCAGCACTATTATGCGCCCGGCTCCGTACTTGTAATCGGCCAGCAGCACGGCGCGGGAATCAGACAGGTGAACGACGGGCGCAGGAGAGGTTTGAGCGGCGGAAGGGGGAGCGCTCGCCTGCGGCGCTGCGGGCGGCGGCGGCTCCGGAACATCCTGAAGAGAGCCCTGGCGGAGGCTCTTCTTTCCGCTTAAATCGTAATCGTCATCTTCCTGCGTGTCTTCGCTCTGTTGACCGTGGCCGGGGCCCTGCCCCGCGACCGTGAAGATTTTGATGTTGGAGGCGAAGCGCGAGGCGAGCACGGAATCCACGCCTACGGTGAGAGGTGTGGGCTGCGCGGCGCGTGCAAGCGGCACTCCGGCGGTCATCTCGTCAACGTTGGAAGAGCGCGCGTCACGCGTAGGATAATTGAGAAGCTCAAGCGTCATGCGCCAGCTGCCGGAAGACGGCAGAAGCCGCATGTCCGGAGAACGGTCAACGACTACGAGGCGGCCTCCCTGCTCGACCCACTGTAAGAGGTTTTTAATCTCATCCTGCTCGAACTGAATGCGAGTCGGGCCTGTGACGACGAAGGTTCCCGGCCTGACGGCTCCGGCCGAGAGCAGCTTTTCCGGCTTGTCGCGCCAGCGCACGACCCTTTGACCGGACTCTTGCAGGTAATCAAAGAGCGCACGCGTGCCAGTCGCACGCGCGTTGTAGGTGGAACGATCCGGCGTGTACTCGGTATCCGGCGTCTCTTCAATCTCCACGTAGCTCGCGGCATTGATGCCCACGAGCACCAGTATGACGAAAGTAACCGTAACGATGATGATGACGTACTGACGCATAAACTTGAGTGACGAGTAAAAGCAGTTCTTCTTAACCCGGAACTATTTCAAAGCCTTACTGTAGCGCGAGCGGAAATCCTGCCAGTCGGTTTCGGTCGCCGGCGTTAATCCGTACCAGTGATTCTCGAAGCTGCGCGTCATAGGCTTCATCTCTTCGTAGAGAGTCCTGTTCGGCTCTACGGCGCGCAGGTAGTCCCGGTTGGTCTTGTGCTGTTCCAGACGCACCACCTTGCGGTCGTGAAGCTCGCACAGGAGCGCTATGTAGCCTTTGCGAATCGCCGCTCGCAGGTCGCCCGCCCGCGCGAGTTGCTCGGCTTCGTCCAGCAGGTCTGCGGAGCTTTCATCTTCGGCCAGCTGCTCGCCTAAAACTACGCGAGCGCCGCGCGCTCTGGGCTTGCGCTTTCTCATCTCGCGCCCGATGAATCGCGGCAGGAATCTCCACGCGACGTAAAGGATGACGGCCAGCGAAAAGAGAATGACGATGATCTGCGCCGTGTTGTTGACCGCTCGGCTCTCTCTTTGCGGGCGTTCCCTCTCCTCACTTTCCCCGAAGAGGCTTCTTAACCAATCCCTGATGCGCTTTATAAGACGAGTGAGAGCGTTGCCTTCGCTGGCCTGACGACTGTATTCCTCTCGGCGCAGGATGGCTGCCAGCCTCGCCTTCTCTTCCTCTTTATCAATCGTCTTGCCGGACGCCTGGCGCTCCATCTCGGAGAGCCGCTCGTCTATCGCCTGAAGCCGCTCGGCCACGCGCGCCATAGCTTCCACGCGGTTGTTGTCGCCCGCCGGCAGCCGCTCGTAATTATCCAGCGCCTCGCCAAGCCAGCTATTGTCCACGCGCAGCAAGCCGCCCTGCCACAGAATCGTCTCGCTCGCGGGAAGAAGCTGGCGCACGTCCCTGACCACGTTGGTATCCGCCGCAGCCGCACCGTGAAGCGAAGTACTGATTGAGCCTACGGCGACGAGAGCCCGGCGCACGCGCTCGTGATAATCGGAGAGCGAAACGGCAAGGCAGACGTCCGCGCACGCCAGTACCAGAAACAGCAGGCCGCACGCCCTGCCGAGCTTGGGCAAAGAGGGGCGAAGAATCCCGCCCGACGAGGCCCGTATAAAGGGCCGCGCTCTGTCCATGTTACGTGACATGTCTTGAGTAGATGCGCCGTGCACTTTTTCTTATCTCAGGCCGAGCGTGGAGCCCGTAGACCATGTGGCCGTGAGGCCCTGGCTCTGGAGCATGGAAGCTTCGTCCGAAACGAGCGCGGGCGCATAAGGTGCTGCGCGTCCTCCGGCCAGTCGCGGCATCTCCCCGAGCCTGCGCGCAGCCATCAACTCCACGTCATAGCCCTCGTTCCGCACGCGCTCGTCCACGTAAAGCAGCGAAAGGCCCAGCAGCCAGACGGGCGTCAGCAGGATGGAGCTTGATTGCAGCAGCACGCTGTAGCCTATGGCGTACCAGGCGGGCCACTGCTCGGAGTTCCACAGATTGATGCCGTTTAAGTAGCCGTACCATCCGAGCGGGATGAGAAGAATCATCAGCGTCGAATAGGTCGCAAAGGTTGTGAAAATCGTCATCGCCGCCAGCCTGCGCACGTTGCCCGAAGCCAACTGAGTGCTGCGGCTGATGGAATCGAAGACGCCCTTGCCTTCTACCATCATGGCCTGCGGCACATAAGCGAAGCGCCCTGCCAGATAGAAAAAGACCCAGAGCGCGCAGGCTATGGCCAGAAGCGTCCCCAGCCCCCCGACTATGGCCGCCAGCCACCAGCTCACCTGCGCAAACGCGAACACGGCCAGAACAGCGAAGATAAAGACTATGTACATGACTATGAAGGCCAGCACGGCGAAGACGAAGATGAGCAGGCCGACGAGCATCGTCGCGCCCAGCAGCGCACCGAAGCGCGCACGCACGTTGCTATAGGTGGTGCGTACGCTGACAGGCTCTCCGGACAAAAGATGCGCTACGAGGTTGCGCGTAGCGCCGCCCAGGACTACGCCGCTTAAAAGCAGGCCGGTTAGCCAGAGCGCAGAGCCCACACAGGTAAGCAGCACGTACAGGGCAAGCGCCGTGTCATCGGCTGTCACTTGCGCCTCTCGCCATCCGACCGTCAACAGCACATAGCCTATGGAGGAGACGAGCACGGGCGGCGCCGCAATCCTCACTAATGTCATGAAGTGACGGCGATAGAGACGCACAGAGCGGTCAATCAGGTCGCCCGCGCCCAGCGGAACCAGCGATAGTTGATTGTCTGAGGCGTTCGTCATACGGCCTACGGAACCTTGGCGGAACGATGATACACAAATTTACCACAAAGGCTCTTCCGATGAGACAGAGCTTTTGTTGCCGCGCTATACGAAGTGGAGAGGAAAGCGCCTGAAGTGAGAGCTTGCCGGGCAAAAAAATTTGGGCTTTCGGGGTTTCCCGAAAGCCCAACCGTCTTTTAGACGCAAAGTAAATAAATTAGCGACTAGAACTCGTAGCGGATTGCGAACTGCATTTCGCGCGCGTTGTTGGAAGTCGCGGTTATCTGCCCGAACGTAGTCGAGTTGATGTTGGTCGCAGGCAGGCCGAAGTTGGTGTGGTTGAACGCATTGTACAACTCCCAGCGCAACTGCAGTCTGTGGTTCTCCGACCAGGGCATCTTGAAGTTCTTCAGGACGGCAAGGTCAAGGTTCCAGAAAGCGGGGCCGCGAAGGTTGTTGCGGTTTCCGATTTCTCCGCCTTGCGGATTACGCACAGCGCCCGCGAGCGGGCTCGAAGCGTTAAAGACCGACGTCGGGTTATTGAAGAACTGAACCTGTCCGCCGGCAGTGTCCTGAACACGGCCTTCAAGGTCAGCCGGGTTGATTCCGGTGACAACAGCCGGGCTGTTGAAAACGAAGCCGACCGGGAACGAGTTGGTGGTCAGGTTGTAGGGCAGGCCGCTGCGAGCAGTGACGATACCGGTAACCGTGAATCCACCGATGATGGCGTCCATGAGGCCGCCTGAATCCGAGCCGAACATGCGGCCCCTGCCGAACGGAAGCTCATAAATGAAGTTTCCGTTGAAGAGGTGACGAATGTCGAAGTCAGAGTTTCCACGGCAGACGCGCAGGTCGCGAATGTCGCAAACCAGGCCGCCGAAGACCGTGTTCGCAATCGACGACTGGTTGTCAATCGAGTGCGACCACGTGTAGTTCAGGTCGAACTGGAGTCCCTGAGCGAAACGACGGCGAACGCTAACGAGCATGCCGTTGTAAGTCGAAGAACCCAGGTTCGTGATATAGGCGTTGGTCGAGAACTGTCCGCTCAACCCTACGTTCGGGAAAAGCAGCGCATTTCCGTACAGAAACTGAACGGTGTCAGCCAGGTCACCTATGTTGACGAGGCTTCCGGCCTGCGTCGCGATAAAGCGGGTGCAGCTTGTGCCCACCAGCGCCTGGCAATTCGCGCCGTAGTTGGCGAGAGCCGCGGCGTTCACCTGATTCTCGAAGAACGGAATGTTGGTGACCGCGCCCGGGGCTACGCCCGCCAGAAGCTGCGCCTGAAGCGCGTTGAAGGCGGCAGTCAGGCCCTGGCCAGAGGCGTTATCTCTGAAGTCCATAATCTGGCCCGCATCGGCCTGCGAGAAGAGCTGGCGTCCCTGACGGCCGACGTAGGAAACGTCGATCAGGAAGTTGCCAGGCAGCTCGCGCTGGAAGCCGAAGCTGTACTGTATGGAGTACGGCGTCTTGAACTGCTGGTCTATAGCGTAGTTGGTCTCACCCGACTCGTTACCGGTCGGATAGCCGCCGGACACGAAAGGCGTCAGCGGGCGAGTGATGATCGGAGCGGCGTTCTGGAACGGCAGCACGTTGATGCCTGTGAAACGCGGGTCGTTGAGAAGCGCGGTCACGGGGCTCGTGGCTCCGAGCTGTTTTGTCACAGTGTTGTCGAACAGGTACGAGACCTGATCCTGAACGAAGGTGACGGCGCCGGCGATACGGTCATACTGAACGTTGCCGCCGAAGCGAACCACCGTCTTGCGGTCGCCGAAGATGCTGCCGAGGAGTCCATCCTTGAAGGAGGGGTTCCATGCGACAGCGAACCTGGGAGCAAAGTTATTCAAGTCCGGCTCGTAGAAAGCGCGGGCGTTGTTACCCTTGCCACAAAGGTCATAGCGCAGGAACGGCTCTGCCGTTTCGCCCGAGACACCGTTGGCATTATTTTTGATTCTGATGGCAGCCAACTGACGGAAATCTACGTCGTTACAGGCCTGGAAGCCGTTCTTTTCGTACGGCGGGCTGTAGTACTGATAACGCACGCCGTAGGTAACCGTCAGGTCACTACGCATTCTCCAGTTGTCCTGGAAGTATGTTTCGTACTCGTTGTAACGGAAGTCGCGGACCTTGCCGGTGCCCGGGGCTTGCGGCGTGCCGTTGACGTCGTAAACGAAGTTAGTCTGAATCTGGGCAAAGCGTCCCAGCACCATAGCGAACGCGGCGTCAAAGTTGGCCGCGCGCGTCGCGCCCGTGCCGATATTGCCGGGACGCAAGCTGGCGTTTAGGCCGGCATTGAGACCGCCAAGGCCGACGCTGACGAAGTTCAAGTCGTTGGTCAAACCCGACACCTGCTTGATGGGCTTGAACTGTCCGCCGAACGAGAGCGTGTGCGTGCCCTTGGTCCACGTGACATCATCACGAATCGTAGGCGTGGTGACGAAGCGATCCTGCTCGTCGATGCCTGCGTAAGGAGCCGAGAGGCCAGCGCCGAACGTATATTCATTCGGGAAGCTGGGCTGGAACGGAGACTCGAACAACAAGCCCGAGCGCGATGCACCGACAATCGCCTGATTGACGATCGACGGGGTGATGGCCCAGGTGTGGCCGACTACCCATGAGTAATCGCGAACGCCGATGGTGCCGCTCTCCGGGTCTCCGGGGAACTGCGCCGCGACGGTGTTAACCGTGTCCGTCTGTAAGCGTCGGGCGATGTTGAAGCGTCCGAACAGCTTCTGTCTGTCGGTCGCGTTCCAGTCAATGCGCGTGACGAAGGTGTTGTCCTTACGGGTCGAAGGCGCATTGAAACGGAAACCGCCGGTGTTGACGCCGTTACCTGCCGTCAAATCGTTGGGCAGCGGATAACGCGCGTTGATGAACTGAAGCAGAGCCTGGTTGGCGCCGACGCCTCTCGGGTCGAGAGCCGCAACCTGAGCAGGCGTCAGGAAGCTGATGCACTGCGGCAGCGTGTTCTGACGAGCGTTGGTCGGGCAGCCAGCAGTGTTGTTCAGGTATGCTACGCGACCCTCGCGGAAGTTCTGAAGGGGAACGATGCGCAGGTAAGAGACTTCCTGTATGTCGCGTCGTCCTTCATAGTCCTGGAAGAAGAAGAGCCTGTCTCTCAGGATCGGCCCGCCGAGACTGCCGCCGAACTGATTACGAATCAGCTTCGGACGCGGCACTATTTCCGCGCCTGCGGCGTTGCGGCCGAGCCTGTTGTTGAAGAAGTTGTTGGCTGCGGTGGCCGAGGTGCGGTTGTACTCGCGAATGTTGCCGCTAAACTCGTTGGTACCAGACTTCGTTACCAACTCAACCTGACCGCCCGACGAGCGACCTTCAGCCGCATTCGGGTTGGTCGAAACGGCGCGAAACTCCTGAATGGAGTCAATCGGGGCGTTACCGACCGTAGAAGCGAACTGTCCGGTCGTCTGGTCGTTGGCGTCAATACCGTCAACGGTAATGTTGCCCTGGTCGGCGCGTGAACCGGTTACCGAACCTACGCGGTTCGAGGTTCCCGTTCCGACGTTGTTTCCGACCACGCCGGGCTGCAAGCCAATGAGCGCTGCCGGCGAGTTGCGAATCTGAATCGGAAGCTCGCGTAGACGGCGCTCGTCAATCACGTTACCTATTGA
The DNA here is from genome assembly GCA_036389875.1 of Pyrinomonadaceae bacterium. Classification (GTDB taxonomy): domain Bacteria; phylum Acidobacteriota; class Blastocatellia; order Pyrinomonadales; family Pyrinomonadaceae; genus JACVRN01. The sequence goes on along the minus strand of DASVVZ010000350.1, from coordinate 12,417 downwards.
GGCATCCGTGGTATTGAGGGTCGTCTCACCGCCGGAGGTGACGGTTACCGAAGCTCCCACTTCACCGGCGGTCAAAGTCTGGTTCTGGGTCTCTGTAATACCTACACCGAGTATGACGTCCGTGACATTCAAAGTCTGGAAGCCAGCCATGGTAAAGGTGAGCGTATAGCCACGTCCAGGCGGAACCTGGGTGAACAGATAAACTCCCTGATCATTAGTCGTCGCAGTGCGTTCCTGTCCGGTCTTGGTGTCGGTAAGCTTGACAGACACACCGGGTACAACTGCACCCGTCGGGTCTGACACGACTCCCGTCACGGCGGACGTGGACGATGTTGTCTGTCCCAGCGCTAGGGCCGGGCACAGTAGCAACAGCAACGAGATGACCAGTAAAGGAAATGCTTTATTCATTCTTATCTCTCTCCTGGTGCTGGTGGGGGCCACCTGTCTAGTGACTGTGGCCTGCGCTGTCACCGCCTCCTCGAACCGGCAAGGCGATAACTTTCTTAATCTTTTCAAATGGGCTCCTCACTTGGAGAAGTGTCAGTCCGCCGCGTGAACCCATCTATCATTCAGTTCTGAAAGTGGCATTGGGGGTGTTGCTTTGCCGACTCCATTGAAAGCTAAGGCAAGAACGCCCGCCACATCACGTAATAGTCTCAATTTCCACGGAGAGGCCGGGATATTGGCTTATACAAGCGTCAATTACTTGGGACGCAACGGAGTAGACATGCCTGTAGCAAGCAATATCCATTCCACTTATACAAAATTCTGTAAACTAATCATTTTATTGGTATAAAAAGCAAAATCCGGCCGTCTATCTACAAGATTTCGGATTTGCCTCCAGATTCGTGGAGCAACTTTAAGCCGCGCTGCAGGCGGGCGCGCAGCCGCCTGCGTCGCCTTATACGGGCCGGCATCGCTTGCTCGAAACTGCCTTCGCGCGCGCACGCTCGCTGGATTTCAAGAGCGCGCCATCAACCACCTTTTTTTTAACCACACGATGTTGCATAATGGCGGCACACCTTCACTGGAGAATTGACTTATGAAAGCAGCGATCAAGAGGTTGGCTTTCCCGGCGCCGAACAGGGACGCACTAGTCTTTGAGCTTGCCAACGGCAAAGTGGTGCGAAGCGCCTGCCTGCTGGCTGCTCTCATTCTGCTCTTCACCCTGCTGAGCGCTCAGCAAGCCAAAGCGCAGGACATCGGCAACTACACTATCTGGGGAGACGTAAAGATTGACGATAGCAAGTCCGATACTACGGGCCCATCAACCCTCACTATCATCCTTTATGATCAGCGCGGAACGGTTGCAGGGCGACAGGTAGTGCCGAGTCGCGGGCGCTATCGCTTCAGCAACCTGCCGCTTGGCGAGTACGAGCTGGTGGTGGAGACGGAGATGGGCGAGATAACGCGCGTGCGTATCGCGGTCTTCGGCGCGTCGGGAACAGACTTTCGCCAGGACTTCGAGTTCGAGTGGAAGTCAAAGGTGACGGAGCCAAAGTCCATCACGGGAACCATCTCGGCGGCCGACGTTTACGAGCGCTCTTCTGCCAACAAGCCACTTTTCCAGAAAGCGCAGCAGGCGGCCGAGAAGAAGAAGTACGCAGAGGCCGCCACCTATCTTCGTCGAATAATCGAAAACGACAAGATGGATTTTCAGGCATGGTCGCTGCTGGGGACAATCTATCTGGCCCAGGGCAAGCCGGACGAAGCTGAGAAGGCTTACCAGGCGGCCCTGGCCATCAGGCCGACTTTCGGACTGGCGCTCTTGAACCTGGGCAGGCTGCTGCAATCCCAGAGAAGATTTGAGGAGGCGATCAGGCCTTTGACCAAAGCCATAGAAGTTCAGCCGCAATCGGCCATTGCTAATCTTCTTCTGGGTGAAGCGTACCTGCAAATCAAAAAGGGCTCTAAGGCAATACCTTATCTGAACGAAGCCGCCAAGCTGGGGATGGTAGAAGCGCACCTGCGGCTTGCGTGGCTATATAATGCGGCGGGTTTGAAGGAGAAGGCGGCGGTCGAGTACGAAGAGTTTTTGAAGAAGAGACCGGAGTACCCAGAGCGTAAGAAGCTGGAGCAGTACATCAGCGCTAATAAGAAGGGTTGAGAGAGAGCAGTTCCCGGGCTACAGGCGGCATCGTCGCCCCCTTCATATTCAGGCGACGTTTGCTTCCAGCATTTCCGCGAACGAATCGAAATCCATAGCCCGTACGGGAAGGCCCATGCGGTCTTCAAGCTCTGCGAAGCTCATTCCGTCCAGCATAATCTTCTCATCGCTTTTGACTGACGCGGCAGGAATGATGACGAAGTCGCCGCTCACACGCTCCCGCGCGGCGAGGAAATCCGAGCCGGTCAGAAGCCCGGCCACGGAAACGTCTCCGCCGAAGTAACCATTCTCAACCGCGACCACCTGGAATCTTGTACCGAAGCGCTCGTTGAACCCGGACAGCAGCTTCATCAGCACAGGCGCAAAGAGCGTCCCCGTCATCACAGTTCCGGCAGGCAGAAGATGCGGCGAAGACTGTCCTCGCTCTGCACGCCGCGCGAAGCGGCGCAACGTGCGCGCGAAATCACTCTCGAAGGCGCGCACCATTCCTATGCCGTCTTCTATCTGCGGGTAATCGCCGTAATGACTGCGCGACGGGACGCTCAGGCCCGCGCGCAGGTAAATCTCGTCGCCAAGGAACGCGAAGGTGGTGCCAAGCTGCTCCCGCAACTCTCGCTGCAGGGGCTTAAGCTCCTGAATCACCCGTCTACAGAACTCAGGGGTCACGGGCGTCAGCCGCTCGTCCGTGTTGTAGCGCGTCAATCCCAGAGGAACAATCGCCACGCTCTTAATAAGCGGGAACTCCACAGCCAAATCCCGAATCGTGCGCTCAAGCACGGGGCCGTCGTTAATCCCGGGACAGAGCACTACCTGTGCGTGAATCTCAATTCCGGCGTCCAGCAGGCGGCGCATCTTCTCCGAGATGTCCGCGCGCTTTCTGTCGACGCCCAGCAGATGCGCGCGCACGTCCAGGTCTGTGGCGTGTACGGATACATACTGCGGGGTAAGGCGCTGCTCTATGACGCGGCGCATCTCGTCCTCTGTGATAGAGGTCAGCGTGGTGTAGTTGCCGTAGAGAAAGGAGAGCCGTATGTCTTCGTCGCGCACGAAGAGAGAAGGCCGGGCGGTTTCCGGGTTGCCCTTGCAGAAGCAGAAGATACATTCGTTGGCGCACTGGCGCGGGACTATCTGCTCAAAGCCTATCCCAAGGTCTTCGCCCTCGCCGCGCTCTATCTCTATCTCCCAGTCTTCGCCGTTGCGCCTGCGAACCTCAAGCAGAAGCTCCGTCTCGCCGCCCGTGTGAAAGCGGAAGTCCAGATAGTCGCGCACTACGCGCCCGTTGACCTTGATGATGCGGTCGCCCGCTTCGAGCTCAAGCTCTGCGGCGAGGCTCTGCGGCTCAACCTCTGCGATTTCTACTCCGCGCCGCCTTATCTGCGTCACGGCCGGAGCAACTGCGAATTCGTACATCTCTCAATACCATCTCACTGTGGCCCGCGCCCGTTTCGGCCAGATGCGGGCGAAAAGGTTGAGTATAACAGAAAGACTGTTAATTGTTGAGTTGGGGTCAGAATCGATAGCAGCGGCGGCGGACGCAGAGAGAGGGAGAAGGAGAGAAGGCTGAGTCTTTCAGCAGTTTGACCGAAGCGGTCTTCAAATTGACCCGTCCTGATAGAGCAAAATGGTAAGGTGGCGGGCAAAATGCCCGTGTCCGCGCGGGGACACAATCGCCCGCCGGATTTCTCGTATAGCCCTTCGCAGGTCTCCTAAATAACTTAGAGGTAAAGGATTACTTACCGCCCGCGATTTCAGGGGGCTGTTTCTGCCGTGCCTCCGTCTGATGGCTTTAGGGCTGAGGCACAGGTCTTGCCATCTGAAGCAAGGCGCAAGGCCACTCTGAAGCGGTGGCCGCGCACGCGAACGCAAGAGTGAGGTCGAATACGAGATAGATGATCACGCCCAAGGAAAACTCCCACTCGAACAGCCTGCCTAACTTGCCGCAGACGCCTGCCGTAACACAGACGCGCGCCACGCGCGGTACGATCTTACTCGTCGAAGATGACCGCTCAATTCGTCGCTATCTGGAAGTCATACTGCAAAGAGCCGGTTACACGGTGGTCTCTGCGGGCGACGGACTGGAGGCGATGAAAGCGGCGCTTTCAAACACGCTCGACGCGGTGGTAACGGACGCAATCATGCCGCACTTGAATGGCTATGAGTTGTGCCGCTTCCTACGGCGGCATCCGAAGATGTCGCAACTGCCGGTCATACTTTTAAGCGGAATTGACCGCGCCGATTCTTCTCACGAAGAAGAGATGCGCGCCGACGTTTATCTTTCCAAACCTGTGCGCCCGGAAGAACTGACGGGCACGATTGCGCGTCTGCTGCTGAAGGCGGCATGAGGCTTTAACCTGAGTCCAGTTTCGCTCTACTTCCCGGAGTGAAAAAACAAAAGAGGCTGCTTCCATTGAGGACAGGAAGCAGCCTCTTTTTGTATCCCGGTTACGGCACCCTCTTTTACTTGCTCGGGGTGGCGGCCGAAGTCGTAGAGCTGCCGCCGGCAGTGATTATTTTATCAATCGGCGTGTAATCCAGCCCCTGGTCTACGGCGACGGCTTCGTAGGTGCAGTGGCCCGCGTAGGTGTTGACGCCCTCTTTCAGATGCGGGTCTCTTTCTATGGCGGCCAGGAAACCACGATTCGCCAGATTCAGGGCGTAAGGCAGCGTCGCGTTCGTCAGGGCAAACGTGGAGGTGCGGGGCACAGCGCCCGGCATGTTGGCCACGCAGTAATGCAGCACGCCTTCGACATAATAAGTCGGGTCTGAGTGGGTGGTCGGGCGCGTGGTCTCTATGCAGCCGCCCTGGTCAACCGCCACGTCCACTATGACGGAGCCGTTCGGCACGTCCTTGAGCATGTTACGCGTGACCAGCTTAGGCGCGGCAGCGCCCGGCACGAGCACCGCGCCGATGATTAAATCGGCCTGCGAGATGGCGTCGTGAATCATGTAGGCCGAGGACGCCAGTGTGGAGATCTTCGAGAGAAAGATGTCGTCCAGTTCGCGCAGGCGGTCCAGGTTTCTGTCAATGATGGTGACGTGCCCGCCCATGCCCACGGCAATCTTGGCGGCGTTCGTGCCGACCACGCCGCCGCCTATGATGACGACGCGGGCGGCCGGCACACCCGGCACACCGCCAAGCAGAATGCCGCGCCCGCCCGACATCTTCTCCAGGTAGTGAGAGCCCACCTGAACGGCCATGCGCCCGGCCACCTCTGACATAGGGGTCAGGAGCGGAAGCGTGCCGCGATTGTCGGTAATCGTCTCGTAGGCTATGCCCGTCACCTTTCGTTCGAGCAGTTGCCTGGTAAGTTCCAGGTCGGGAGCAAGATGAAGATAGGTGAAGAGCAGTTGCCCTTCGCGCATCCGAGGGTATTCGGGCGCAATGGGCTCTTTGACTTTGACAATCATGTCGCCTTCGCCCCAGACCTCGTCAGCCGTCTCCAGAATCTGCGCGCCCGCTGTCACGTATAACGCGTCATCGAAGCCTGAGCCTTCGCCCGCGTTGCGCTCCACGACGACACGATGGCCCGCGTCGGTGAGAGCGCGCACGCCCGCAGGCGTCAGGCCCACACGATACTCGTTATCCTTAATCTCCTTCGGTAGTCCGACAATCACGTTTCACCTGTCTCCAATCCTGAAGGTTTGAACAGCCTGAAAAATCTTTGAGGCTAGAGGTCTCGGGCCCGAGACCTCTAGCCTCCGAAGCCAGCAACATCTTCTATCACTGCGGCTCTATGGCGTCAATCTGCGCTCGCTGAAGCTTGCCGCTATAATCCACATAGATTGATTTCCATTCTGAGAAGATGTCGAGCACCTGCGTTCCCGCCTCGCGGTGGCCGTTGCCCGTGGCCTTCGTGCCGCCGAAAGGCAGATGCACTTCAGCTCCGATGGTAGAAGCGTTGACGTAGAAGATGCCCGTGTACATCTCGTTCATGGCGTGGAAGGCGCGGTTGACATCACTAGTGTAAATGGCCGCCGACAACCCGTAGCGCACGCCGTTGGCAATCTCAATCGCGCTCTCAAGCGAGTCCGTGGGAATCACGGCCGTCACGGGGCCGAATATCTCTTCCTGCGCGATTCTCATGTCATGCGAGACATCCGTGAAGACGGTCGGCTCAATGAAATAGCCGTGCTCGTAGTCGCCGCCCGTCAGGCGGTTCCCGCCGCACGCGAGCCGCGCGCCGTCCTCGCGCTCGCCGATTTCTATGTAGCCCATAATCTTGTGAACCGCGTCGGCGTTAATCACAGGCCCCATGTCCGTATCCGTCTCCGCGCCGTCTCCCACACGTAAGGATTGCGCCTGCTCGATGAGCCGTCGGGTGAACTGCTTGTAGACCTTCTTGTGAACAACGAGGCGGGACGAAGCCGTGCAGCGCTGTCCAGATGTTCCGAACGCGCCCCAGACAGCGCCTTCGACCGCCAGGTCAATGTCGGCGTCATCCATGACTATGATAACGTTCTTGCCGCCCATCTCAAGCGAGCAGATGGCGTTGCGGTCTGCGCAGGCGGAAGCCACTATGCGCCCGGTCTCCGTAGAACCCGTGAAGGAGATGAGGCGAAGCGCCGGATGATTGGTAATCGCCGCGCCCGCGGGCTCGCCGTAGCCGGTCACAAGGTTGACCACACCGGGCGGAACTCCGGCCTCCTCGCAGGCCTTAATCAGGTTGTAGGTGGAGAGCGGCGTGTCCTCCGCGGGCTTGATGACGACCGTGTTGCCGCAGACTAGAGCCGGGATGAGCTTCCATGAAGGAATCGCCATAGGGAAGTTCCACGGCGTAATCAAGCCGCAGAGGCCGACGGGCTGGCGCACGCACATGGCGAACTTGTCGGGCATCTCTGCCGGCGTGGTGAATCCGTGAAGGCGACGGCCTTCTCCGGCCGTGTAATAGGTGCAGTCGATTGCCTCCTGCACGTCGCCGCCCGTCTCCTTCAAGACCTTCCCCATCTCGCGCGTCATGTCGAGCGCATAGCGTTCTTTGTTGCGTATGAGAATCTCACCGAGGCGGAAAAGGATTTCGGCGCGGCGCGGGGCGGGCATCTTTCGCCAGCCGTTGTATGCCTCGCGCGCGGCATCGACCGCCTGATTAACATCCTCTTCCGAGGAGACGGGAAAGCGGCCCACGACATCGCGCGTGTTCGCCGGATTGAGATTCTCGAACGTCTCACCCGACGACGCCTTAACCCACGAGCCGCCTATGTAGTTGTAATAAGTTTTCACGGCCGGGCGCATGGAGCGCGCCTGCCGCTTTTTACCGTTCTTGCTGAGAGCCTTTTTCGCTTGTGCCATAAAGAAAGGTGTCAGTGGTCAGCATTCAGCAGTCAGCTTTTTGTCTTAGCTGATTGCTGAATGCTGATGGCTGAGAGCTATTGATACGTGAACTGTACGACGAACTGTACCACGCGGTCCAGGTTGCGGTTGTATCGCGCAACGTTCATGACTATGGCGTCGCCTGGCTAGAGGCCCACCACGACTCGCTGGAACTCGGCGAGCGAGGTGACGGGCGTGCGATTGATTTTAAGTATGACATCGCCCTGCACGAGCGCAGGCGTGCCGGAGCCGGGCGCGCGCACGTCCGCGATAATGCCGTTCGGGTCTATGTCCTTAATGAGCAAACCGCGCACGCCGGTCAGATTCAGCTCGGCCGTGGTCTCAGGCGTCAACTCCTGAAGCGTGACGCCAAGACGAAGGCCCCCGCCCTGCGCCCCCTCTTTGCCCTTCTCGGGAGGCTTGGGCGCTGTTTCGTCGTCCTGATCCGAAGCCGGGGCCAGAGAGCGCGGGCGCTCGCCTATGGTGACGTTGACCGTGCGCCGCTCAAGCTGCCTTGCCCCCGTGTCGCGCAGGATGGTGACTGAAATGGTCTGACCTACGGGGGTCGATGCGACCTTGTTGATTAAGTCCTGCGAGTTGGTGACCTGCTGGCCGTTGAACTCCGTGATGATGTCGTTGGCCAGTATCCCGGCCTTGGCCGCAGGCCCCTGCGCGTCGCGCACGTCCGTCACGATCACGCCCCTGGCTTCGGGCAACCCGTAAACGCGCGCGTATTCCGCCTGGACGGAATCGAGCAGGATGCCCAGGTAGCCGCGACTCACCTTGCCCTTGCTGGTAATCTGCTTGTAGACGAAGTTCGCTTCGTTCGAGGGCAGCGCGAAGCCTATGCCGTTGTAATCGCCCGTTGAAGTAGCAATCTGCGAGTTGATGCCTATGACTTCGCCGCGCATGTTGACGAGCGGGCCGCCCGAGTTTCCTCGATTAATAGCCGCGTCCGTCTGTATGAACTGCTGGAAGTTTGCCGCCGGGTAGGGCTGGCGCTCTTTCTTGGAGATGATGCCGGCCGTCACCGTCTGCTCAAGGCCGAAGGGCGAGCCTATGGCGAGCACCCAGTCGCCCACTTCAACCGTATTGGAATCTCCGAGCCTGATCGACGGCAGATCTTTTCCGGCTTCGACTTTGAGCACAGCCAGGTCTGTCTCTTCATCAACGCCCATGACTTTCCCTATGTACTGCTCGCCCGATTGCAGGCGCACGCTGATGCGCGTCGCGCCCTGGACTACGTGCTGGTTAGTCAGTATGAAGCCTTTAGGGTCTACTATGAAGCCTGAGCCCACGCCGCGCGTAGGGCGGCGCTGTCGCCTGAGCAGGTCCAGCAGCGACTTGTCCATAGACTGATTGTCTTTTTCGTCTTCCTCGTTCTCGGCCACTTCCGGCGCAGCCGTCTTGGTATCTATGTTGACGACGGCGGGCTCAACTCGCTTGGCGATCTCGGCGAAGGAGGCCGAGAGGGCTTCGGGCGCGCGCGCAATCTGCGCCTCGTTCTGCGCTATGGCCGAGCGTCCGGAGAGGATTGCGCCGATGCCTATGCCCGCCGCGATACAGGCCACGGCCAGCGCCACAATCCAGACGCGCAGCCTGCGCAGCATAATTTTCTCAGCCGCGCTCATTTGGTCTTTGGAAACGTCTTGCATAAAACCCCGCTACCTTTAAAGGAGGACTCCGCAGCGCCCGCTCTCTTACACGAGAAGAGACGCCAGATACCCGTGCGGTCAAGAAGCTGGTTAACCGCCTTTCGCACGAGAAGAGAAGGGATCAAGTATAGCGAACAGGCGGGCCAGCGTAAAGCAAGCGGGGGTGGAAAGATAAACCGCTAAATCACGCCAACCGGCGCGATGAAATCGCGGCCAACCACGCCCCTCTCTCTTTCGACTCTTTTAGTGCCATTTCGCGGTTTCTCTTATGATTGATAAAGTCACGGCTCGTTGCCTTCTTCCACTAGCTCTTCATCAATGCTTATGTCCTGATTCTCTTCTACCTCTTCCGGTCCCGCCTTGCGGTGCCGTCTGCGCCCGAGCCTGATCTCTGAGATGACGACGCCCGCCAGTATGAGCGCCGCGCCGAGGTTTCCGCGCCGCGTCATCCATTCGTTCGAGCCGCGCACGGCCACGGCAAAGAGCGTGGCGAAGACAGGCTCCAGGCTGAAGATGATGGCGGCGTGCGTGGCCGACACCTTCGATTGTCCCCAGGTCCAGATGAGAAATGTTATGACGGTCGCAACCGACGCCAGGTAGAAAAGCTGCGCGCTGACGCGCCCGCTCCATTCAAGCTGAACATTTTCGCGCGTGATAAATCCCGGCAGAGAGCTTTCTGGCAGGGCAGCGCCCGAAGCGCGGAATGCCAGCCAGACCAGAACGAAGAGAATAGCTGCGGAAGTAATCTGCAGGACGGTCAATTGCCGCACGTCTATCTCGCGCGCGTAGGCGCTCATGAGGGTTATGTGCGCGGCGAAGAGAGTGGTGGCACAGAGCGTCAGCACGTCACCGGTGTTCATGGGCTCTGCGCCCTGCGGCGCAAGTATCAGCATCCCGCCGATTGAGGCCAGCGTGACGCCTACCAGATTCTCAAGGTTGGGCCGCACGCGCAGGATTAGCAGGGCCACGAAGGGCACGAGCGGCGTCGTCAGCCCGGTCACGAAAGCAGATTTGGACGGCGTGGTGTAAACCTGTCCGACGGCCTGTAGAGCGAAGCCTACGGCCATCAACACCCCGAGCGTCGCACCCATCCGCCACTGAGCTGCACGCGCACGCAGAATCTGCCCGGGGAAGAGCAGCACGAGAAGGATTGCGGCCAGCGCGAAACGCACCGTGATATAGGCTACGGGCGGCCAGCTCTCCAGAATCTCCTTGGCCATGACAAAGGTAGAGCCCCAGATGAGCGTCGTCAAAACGAGCGCCCCGTCAGCCGCCAGATTGCCTTTGAATCGCATGCGGAGTAGTCAGCAATTAGCTTTCAGCAGGTAAGCGGGCAAAGTATCCCGCGTCATGCTGTGCGCCGCCTTTCTTGCTGAAAGCTGACAGCTGACAGCTTTACGGCTTTAGCAGGACTTTGACGACGCCGCTTGCTGTGGCCCGTTCCATTGCGCGCACGGCGTCGGCCAAAGAATATTGTTCGCTGATTAAGCTTTCGACATCGACGGCCCCACGCGCCAGCAACTCCAGCGCGGGCTGGAAGCGACCGCAGCGCGAGCCTATGACGCTTATCTCGTCTACGACTATGCGGGCCGTGGCCACGCGGGTCTCGCCGTGAAAAGTTGATTTGAGAACGAGCGAGCCGCGCGGGCGCAGGAGGTCCAGCGCCAGCTCAAAGCCGCTCTCCGACCCGGAGGCTTCGACCACCACGTCGAACTCGCGCGGCCACTTTCCCCGCACGTCCCCGAGCATGGCTGTCTCTACGCCGCGTCGCCCCGCGACCTCAAGCTTGTTCCGATGTTTGCCCACCAGTACGATTCGCGCGGGCTCAGAGAGCGCAAGCGCCTGCGCGCATAGAAGGCCCAGCTTGCCGTCCCCTATTACAGCCACGCGCGTCTCTTTACCGACCGGCGCACGCTCCGTGATTCCCCAGGCGGCGGCCAGAGGCTCCGCGAAGACTGCGCGCTCATCCGGCACGCTGTCCGGCACCCTGAGAAGATTCCCTACCGGCAGCTTTAAGAATTCCGCGTGAGCGCCGTCGCGCCCGACTATGCCTAAGACGGTTCGCCGCGAGCAGTGACGCGAATCGCCCGCGAGGCACAACTGGCACTCTCCGCATCCGGCGTTAATCTCTCCTACGACGCGCTTGCCCACCAGATGCTCCGAGCCCGGAGCGCGCTCGACAACGCCTACGAACTCGTGCCCGATGGTGCCTTCAAAGCCCGCGTACCCGCGTACTATCTCGACATCCGTATTACAGATGCCCGAAAGAGTCACGCGCACCACGGCTTCACTTTCATCCGAAGGCCTCTCAACCTCGTCGAGCGAAAGCCGCCCGCTCTCGTATCTCAATGCTCTCATAAAATAACAAAGACGAGTTTTCAGTTTTCAGTTAAAAGCAAGAAGGTCTTCACGGCTGAAAACTCAAAACTCAAAACTGTTCTTAAAATGTTTTCGTTCGCGCGTAGGCGTTTTCAGAAGTGAGCTGTATGGTCTGCCTGCGCCCGTAGACCGTGACCGGCAGCCGCCACTCTATGTTGTTCTGCCCGGCCAGCACCGCGTGAACCCACCACTTGCCGGGCGTGACGTTGAGGGTGGCCTGCCCCTGCTCGTTAAGCTGAGCTTCAAGCGGGGTGCGCCCGCGCATTCGCCGCTTCAGAAAATCGTCAAAGCGTATCCCCGGACGCGGGTCGGAAGCGTACTCTCGCCTGACCGCAGCGATGTCCACAGGATAAAGCTCCACCGGGACGCTGACGGGCGCGCCCGCGTCTACGGGTGAAAGGCGCAACTGTATAGAGAGCATGGTGGAATTGCCGGAATCCGCGTTGCTCGAAGCGTACTCGTCCGCAGGGAGGCCGCGGTAGATACTCCAGACGCCTCCCACCAGCGCCATCACCAGCGCCAGTCGCATCAGGACGATTGCAATATGGTAGGAGAGACCTTCTGTGTTCACTTAACCGCAGTCCGTTTCGCGGGCCTTCGCGCAAAGAATCTACCACAGGAGAAATTCAGAAGGCAGAGCGCAGCAGTGACGACCTGAAGAGAAGAGCCGTCAAGCTTGAATAGGCTTTCACTCATCACTGCTGCAGCCGCGGCCCTCCCGCACTAGCTTTTCAGTGCGCCGTCCAGTTCTTCGTTGCTGGGTACTGAGAGCACGCGCCCGTTTATGTCTATGGTCGGCTTACGCTCTTTTCCGTTGTTCTGCTCCCTCACCCAGCGAGCGGCCTCTTCGTCCTTCTCTATGTCTATGTAATCGTAGTCCACGCCCGACTCATCCAGATGCTTTAGCGAGCGCTTCGTATCCCCGCACCAGTCCGCCCCGTAAACCTTCACCTTGCTCATACTCTCGG
>DASVVZ010000349.1:0-6570 GCA_036389875.1 Pyrinomonadaceae bacterium | reverse complement strand
CCTCTCGGCCTCAACGTCTCAGCGCTTTCTAGACCCGCCGACCATAGAGAATTTCCACAACTTCGGTCGCACGGGCAAGGGCTTCTTCCGTATGGACTACCAGTTCGACGAGAGAAACTCTCTGCGCGGCACATTTCTCTTCGGCGGCTCGAACTTCCGGGTGCCGAATCGCCTTGAGCAGGAGCTTGCGGGTCAGGATCAGCGACAGCGCCTGCGCGACAGCTCTCAGTTCGTAACCTTTCAGCACGTCTTTTCTACGAACGCTCTCGGCCAGTTCTCTTTCTTCAATCGTTACGGAACTGCGCGCCTGACGAGCAGCCCGGAATCGACGCCCGTCGTGGCCTTTCAAGACCGCACGCTCCAGAACATAGGCGGCCTCGCGGCCATCTCAATCGTACGCGGTCGGCACAATATTAAGTTCGGAGGGCAGTTTACGATTACGCCGGTGCGCGAGAATTTCAGCTTCTACACGACCGAGCCTTTCGAGGATTTGGTAGACGAGAACGGAAACGCGGTCGCCAATCCCGTCAACAATTTCACAGCCGCCACTCCATTCATCTTTCAGGGACGAAGGACGGGCCGCATGCTGAGCGCTTACGTGCAGGATCACTTCACGGTCTTTCGCAACCTGACGCTCGACGTGGGCCTGCGTTTTGACAGCTACCGGCTGGTTATCAGTGACAACGGCTTCAGCCCGCGCATTGGCATAGCCTATTTCATTCCGCGCACACAGACGACGCTGCGCGCCTCCTACAATCGCCTCTTTCAGCCGCCGCCGGCAGAGAACCTGCTGCTCGCCAGCTCATCCGAGGCGGCAGTGCTTTCGCCCATAGCGGTGCTACAGGGACAGTCGGGCGTGCGCCCCATACTGCCCGACAAGCAGAACGTATTCGAGATAGGGGCGCAGCAGCAGCTTTCTCGCTATCTACGTCTGAACCTGACCGTCTACCAGAAGCGGATAGAGAATTTCGGTGACAAAGATCAGTTCTTCGACACGGGCGTAATCTTTCCTATAAGCATCTCTTCGGGCCGCGTGACGGGTGAAGAGGTGCGGCTTGAGACGGCGGACATACGCGGCTTCCGTGGCTTTCTCTCTTATGCGAACGCGCGCGCCTATGGCGTGACGCCCATCAACGGCGGGCTCTTCCTGGGCGAAGCCGTGGAGACCTTGAACGACCCCGGGTTGAAGTTCGCCAACGACCATGACCAGCGAAACTCCGCCCAGTTTCAGGTCTACTATAACAATCAGCCGACGGGCATCTATCTAATCTTCGGTGGGCGCTACGATTCAGGTTATCCTACGGACGTTGAGCCGGGTACGACGCTCGCCGACTTCGTGGCCAGAGGGTACGATGCGCGCCTCTACAACGAGATAGATTTCCAGCGCGGCCGCGTGCGACCGCGCACGATTCTGAACTTCTCCGTCGGCGCGGACATCCTGAGGGGCGAGCGCGCTACGCTCAACTTCCAGTTCGACATTCAAAACCTGACCAACGAGCTGTTTCTATACAATTTCGAGTCGGTTTTTAGCGGCACACACGTAGGCTACCCGCGTCTCTTCAGCGGCCGCATGTCTCTCCGGTTCAAATAAAGCTCCAGGAGCCCGGGCCCGGGCTCCTGGAACTTTTTGTCTTCTGAAGGCGTAAAGCGCTCAGTAGAGTCTAAATCAGCAGGTTTCCGGTCTCCGGACGTTCTCGTTTGACAGTCTCAACCGGGCGCAACTAGAATGAGCATTCGCGGCGCGCCCGCCATTCTTTCAGGAACCACGGTTCCCCAATCTTAAGTGAGGAAGCTGACAGTGAGCTGGGTCAAGATCATCGTCATCACGGTTGCGATAATTCTTAGCATACTGCTCTTCGGGCGTTTCACGTATTAAGCCACTCGCCCCGGCAGAATGTTTTTGCATTACAGAGCGCTTACCTGCTATCGCCATCCTACAAACGCATCGCCGCCCGCGCGTTTCGCCCGAATCGCATCTATATTCTTAACTCTTTCGCTTCTTCTAGTAATATTTCAGGCTACGCCTGCGCTTGGGCAGGAGCCCGCGGACGAGGTCGTGCGCGTTCGCACAGACCTTATCACGGTGCCTCTGTTCGTGACCGATAGAGAAGGCCATCGCGTCGCCGGGCTCAAACAGCAGGACTTCATCCTGCGCGACAACGGGCGTGCGATGGAGATGGCTTACTTCTCTTCCGGCACAGACCGCGTGGCACTCCTCTTCGCTCTGGACGCTTCAGGCAGCGCACGCGACATCATAACGCGGCAGCGCGAAGCGGCGCTCGCGCTCTTTTCACGTTTCGGCAGTGACTCGCGCGTGGCCGTCATGCGTTTCACCGAAACAGCAGCGCTCGCAGCCTCCTTTCTGATGAACCCCGGCCGCGCGCTTGAGGCATTCAACTTCCCCGCTATGCCTGGAAGGCGCACAGCCATCTTCGATGCGGCTATGACCGGCGTGCGCTCTTTCGACATGCCCGACAGAGCCGAGCGCCGCATAGTTATACTCATGAGCGACGGCCTGGATACTGCCAGCACGACCAGCGCTTCAAAGGTAATTGGCGAAGCGCTTGAGCGCGGAGTCTCTTTCTACGTCATACATCTTCCGATCTTTGAGCCGCGCGACGGTCGCCTGCGCGTGCGCCCTCCGGCAAAGGGCTTCCGCGATTTGGCTGAGAAGACGGGCGGCAAATATTTCCTGTTCGGAGACGTGAAAACGGCCCTCACGCCCGTCGCCCGGTACGACCTATCGCCCGTTTTTCAAGCCATAGAAGACGATTTAAGGGGCCAGTACCTTCTGGGATACTATCCCGACGAAGCCTCGCGCGATAATCTCCCGCACAGGATTGAGGTCGGCTTCGCGGGCTCCGGCAACAGGAGGCTTAGCGTGCGCGTCTTGCGCTCAAGCTACGTCTTGAAGAAGATAGAATAAGAGACCGCTCTTCAAACTTTATAAAAGGAAAGCTTTCACGACCGGCTGACAATTCCCATGAATGAAGAGAATCAGGAAGGACTTCGTAAAATCAGGCGCGCACTTTTGAGCGTCTCGGACAAGACAGGCATAGTTGAACTGGCGCGGGCGCTTCGCGGCTTCGACGTTGAGATTATCAGCACGGGCGGCACGGCTCGCGCCCTGCGTGAAGCCGGAATAGAGGTGCGAGACATCTCGGCCGTGACGGACTTTCCCGAGATGATGGACGGCCGCGTCAAAACACTTCACCCGCGCATACACGGCGGGCTGCTGGCCCTGCGCGACAACGAAGAGCACCTGGCGGCCATGCGCCAGTACAACATAGAGCCGATTGACATGGTTGTGGTCAATCTCTATCCCTTTGAGCAGACGGCGGCACGCCCCGACGTCACGCTCGTAGAAGCCATTGAGCAGATAGACATAGGCGGCCCCTCCATGATTCGCTCGGCCGCCAAGAATTTCAGAGACGTGGCGGTCGTCGTGAGCGCGGACGAATACGAACTGGTCAAAGACGAGCTTGAACGCAACGGCGGAAGCCTCTCGGCCGAGTTGAGACGAGAGCTTGCGCTGCTCGCCTTCGAGCAAACATCTGCGTATGACGCCGCGATCGCGGATTATCTGACTCAGCTTGAGGATGAAGAATATGATACGGAGATACCGCCCTACGCGCTTCTGGATAACGACGCGCTCGTGTTGATGAAGTCCTCCGATTTGCGCTACGGCGAGAATCCTCATCAGAAGGCCGCGCTCTATCGCGTAGATGACCCGTACAGAGAAACCTTGCCTCAAGGGATAGCCGTCGCGGAAGTTCTCTCCGGCAAGGAGATGTCCTACAACAACTACGTGGATGCGGACGCCGCCTGGCAGCTCGTCTCCGATTTCGAAGAGCTGGCGTGCGCCATCATCAAGCACACGAATCCGGCGGGCGTCGGCACGGGCGCGTCCGTCGAAGAGGCTTACAGGCGGGCCCTTGAGACCGACCCTGTCTCGGCCTTCGGCGGAATCGTTGCCTTCAATCGCAGGGTTGACGAGCGGGCCGCAAGCGCCGTGGCAGAGATTTTTACGGAAGTTGTGGTCGCGCCCGATTACGAAGAGGCGGCGCTTGCTGTGTTGCGCTCCCGGAAGAACTTACGGGTGCTACGCTCGGGCGAGCCTGG
The DNA here is from genome assembly GCA_036389875.1 of Pyrinomonadaceae bacterium. Classification (GTDB taxonomy): domain Bacteria; phylum Acidobacteriota; class Blastocatellia; order Pyrinomonadales; family Pyrinomonadaceae; genus JACVRN01. Next base: position 2,448 of record DASVVZ010000349.1, on the reverse strand, counting down.
ACAGGCAGAGGGGCTTGAGTACAGGCAGATTTCCGGCGGGATGCTTGTGCAAACGCGAGACGCGCACCGCCTGACGCCGGACGCGTTGAAGGTGGTCACACGGCGCGAGCCTGCGGAAGAAGAGATACGTGCTCTTCTCTTCGCGTGGACTGTGGCGAAGCATACCAAGTCGAACGCTATCGTCTACGCACGCGACGGGCAGACCGTGGGCGTCGGCGCGGGCCAGATGTCGAGGGTCGATTCCGTGAAGATAGGCGCGATGCGCGCGCAGATTCCGGTTCAGGGCTCCGTGCTCGCATCCGACGCCTTCTTTCCCTTCCGCGACGGCATTGACGAGGCTGCGCGTCACGGTATCACGGCCATCATACAGCCGGGCGGAAGCCTTCGCGACGCCGAAACAATCGCCGCCGCAGACGAACACAACCTGGCGATGGTCTTCACGGGCATACGACATTTTAAGCATTAAGGCTGGCGGCTGATTGCTGATAGCTGACCGCTCTTTTATAATCTTTCTACTTCGAGCGCCGAATAATCAGGCCGTCTTCTTGTCTTCCCGGAATGTGACCACTGGCGGCGCGCTATCTTTTCTCTTAAGGGAACGGGGATTTATGGAAAATCAGGAATCAGTTACGAACGGCGGCGACCGGGAGTCCGTGCGCTGTCGCTATTGCGGTCAGTTGAATCAGACGCGTGCCGGAGGCGGGGTCGCGCGTTGCGGGCGGTGTCGCCTCTCTTTGTCGGATACGCCGCACAAAAAGTTTGCAGAGCTAGACAAGCACGATTACGTGCATCCGGCTGACAGCCGCGCGCTGGCGGCGCTCAGAACCATTCCCGGCATAGACTCTGCCTTGAAGAAGCTGCTGGCCGTGACGGGCGAGTCAGCCATACGCGTCATCTTCATGGCGAGCGCCGTCAAGGTCACGCCCGAACAGTGCCCGGACTTGCACGCCAAGCTACAGGTCGCCTGCACCACGCTCGGCGTAGACATGCCGGACCTCTTCGTCCAGCAGTCGCCCATCGTCAACGCCTTCACAGGCGGAGTCGAAAAGCCCGTCATAGTTCTTCATTCGTCTCTGCTTGAGCGGCTGACGGATGAAGAGGTGCTGGCGGTTGTGGCGCACGAAGTCGGCCACATACACGCCGAGCATGTTCTTTACCTGACGGCGGCGCGCCTTATAGAAGCGCTGGCCGGGGCGGCCCTGGCGGCAGCGCCGATAGCCGCCATCGTGACGCAAATCCTGACAGGCACCATGCGTGCGGCTCTTCTCGCGTGGGCTCGCCGCGCAGAGCTTTCGTGCGACCGCGCGGCGCTCCTTGTGACGCAAGACCCGCACGTCATAGGCCGCACGATGATGAAGCTCTGCGGCGGAACATTCGCCTCCAAGGTGGATTACGACCAGTTCCTTGCACAGGCGCGCGATTTCCAGAAGAACTATGACGAGAAGGCCCTAGACCGCTTCTGGGCCGACATCATCTCTTCGGGCATGACGCATCCCTTCCCGGTCTGGCGCGTCTCTGAGATTCTCAAGTGGGTTGACAGTGGCGAATACAAACGCCTGATGGACGAAGAACCACAGAGCGCTGCGGCATAACGATTCCGGATTCTGGAGTTCGGATTAGGCGAACGTGGTGGAAGTTATTCAAACTGCGTAGCCATACCAATCCGAACTCCAGAATCCGGAATCTAAAATCCAAAATGGAAGGTCTCCCCATGTTACAGAACAAATTCGGCATCATCTTCGGCGTAGCCAATAAGCGCTCGATTGCGTGGGCGACCGCAGAGGCCCTGGGCGATGCGGGAGCTCGCCTCGCTTTCACCTACCAGGGCGAGCGGCTGAAAGAGAATGTTGAGAAGCTCACGGCCGAGATGCCCGGCTCGCTCGTAGTTCCCTGCGACGTAGTGAACCAGGAGGAAGTAGAGGCGGCTTTCGAGCGGCTGCGCGAGGAGTTCGGTCGGCTCGATTTTCTTGTGCACAGCATAGCCTTCGCGCCCAAAGAAGAGCTGGAAGGCGAATTTCTGGACACGTCGCGCGAAGGATTTCTGACCGCCCTGGAAATCTCAGCGTACAGCCTGGCACAGGTGGCCAGGGCCGCGGCCCCGCTCATGACGGAAGGCGGAAGCATCGTCTCCATGACCTACTACGGCGCTGAGAAGGTCGTGCCGAACTACAACGTCATGGGTGTTGCGAAGGCCGCGCTTGAGGCCAGCACGCGTTATCTTGCCTATGACCTTGGAAAGCGAAACATACGCGTGAACACCATCAGCGCCGGGCCCCTCAACACGCTTTCGGCCCGCGCCGTCAGCAACATGTCATCCATGCTCAGGCACCACGCCGAGCGCTCGCCGCTCAAACGCAACGTGGAGGCGCGCGAAGTCGGCAATACGGCGCTCTTTCTATGCAGCCCCCTTTCATCCGGCATCACGGGCGAAGTCATACACGTTGACTG
>DASVVZ010000348.1:0-39821 GCA_036389875.1 Pyrinomonadaceae bacterium | reverse complement strand
GAAGCCGATTGTGACCGCCGCAATCGGCCAGGTCTCGGGCCACAGGCCACGCTTTTGCAGCGCGTCCACGATGGTCGGAGCCATGATGATTGCGGCGAGCGCGGCCAGCGCGGCACCGTAAACCGAACGCGAGCGAGCAGTGCGTAGCGCGCCGTAAAGCAGCGCCCCGCCGAGCGCAAGAATTGCCACAGGGCGCGAGCCGCCTCCGCCTTCGAGGTGTATGATGAGCGCCATAAGAGCGCTGAATGAAAGCATCAGCGCAGCCAGAACATCGGCCACGTGCATGAAAGGCGCTGCAAGCTGCGTTTCACGCCTGAGCCGTGTGGACGCTTCTGCCGCAAGGAAAAGGGCCGTGGGCCAGATGGCCACGAGCAGCGTGTTGAGTGTTTCGGATTCAAGCGACGCGCTCGCTACGGCCGTATAGTAACCGCCTGAAAAGTAGAGCGCTGCGAAAAGCCCTAGAGCCGATTGTTCTATCTGTAAGCCGAAACGCGGGGAACTGAGCGCCGCGAAACTCGCGCCCACCAGAGCCAGGCCGGCGCTATGTGTGAACGTCACGCCGGAAGAGCTCAGGGCGATGGAGACGCTTGCGATTCCCACGATGATGACGGCCGCGAGGCTAGCGTGATGTAGCGGCTCCGACAACGCACGCTCTCGCGCGGTGCGCGCCACCAGCGCTACGAAGAATGTCACGAGCGCCAGCGCCAGAACCACGGACTGCGGCTGTAACCTGAACCCGTCGCAGACCAACAGGACTGATAAGAAGAAGAGCAGCGCGCCTGCCGTGTGAAGCACGACGCTCCACGCGGGATAAACGTAGCGGCCCGCGAACCAGAGAACGTACGCGCCTGCGGCCAGAATCAGCAGGGCAACGCCCGCATCGTAGGTGCCTGAGCGCAGGCGAAAGATGCTTTCGTAGAATGAAGGGGCGTTCGGAGCAAGCCGCAGGGGCAGATAGATAAAGACGCCCAGAGTTGTGAAGACAAGAGCGGTGCGAGCCAGCGGGACGCTCCAAAGCTCACGGCTCCAGCGGCCCGCAGAGCTTCGTAACCGCTCTGCTTCATCATCCTTGTCCGCCTCGCCCTGAGCCTCTTCGTCCTTCGCGGGAAAGAGCCGGGAGATATGTATGAAGACGAGCGAGGCCGTCATCAGCGAGAGCGCGTAGAGGCCGAACGCCTGAGGCGCATCGCGCAGTATCAGCGCCCAGAGGATCGCTACGCTCGCCACGGCGGCCATGTAGACGTAGAGGCGCTCGCGCAGAATGGCGGCCGTCTGCGCGTAGAGCAGTGCGCAGACGGCGCAGACGACCCACGCGCGCCCGTGATTCTCTATCAACCCTGAGCGCACAAGAAACCAGAAGTTGACCGGAACCAATAGTGAGCCTGCTATGGTGAGCGCGCGGCCCGTCCATCGCTGTCGCGTGCGCAGGATCGTGTACCAGCCCGAAGCTATCAGTGCGGCGGTCGCCGTGGCCAGAAGCCCCGCCTGAACAATAGGCTCCTGCAACTTCAGATAAAGAAGGTCGCGCAGCCAGATGATTATCCCTACGACCAGCATCCCTGAGCCCATGTATAGAAGAAGACGCAGGGTGCGAGGTTCTGCCAGTCTTTCAAGGAGCGTGCGCTGCGGCTCGGGTGCGACCGGCGGCTGCGGTTGAAAGGGTGCGTCAGCCCGCTGAGAAGGTTTTCGCGGAAAGGCTACGAACTCGGATTCACGTTGTGTTGCGTGGTCATTCCCGGCCGGCGTCGAAGGTTGCTCTGCGCCCGACTCTGGCCTTTCTGCTTGAGCGGCCTCCGGTGGTGTAACAGTCGAGCGCGCATAATCTTTCTCTTGCGCCTGCTCCGGCTTTTCACCCCTGCGCGACGCCAGCTCGTCGCGCAAGAGGTCTCGTCGCTGCTCATAGATTGCGCGAAGACCGGCTGCTTCGTGGGCCGCTATACGGCCAGCCGACTCCCAGCCGGCAAGCTCCGAAAGAAGATAGAGCACGCCGCGCAGCTCCTCTTCTTCGCGTGCATAATCGCCGTTGAGTTGCGCGCCGCAGACGGGACAGAAGGGAAGGGCAGCATTAAGACTGGCGCGGCAGATGGGACAGTGCGCCGTGTCGGGTCTGGGAGGCTGCGGTGGTTGCATAGAAATTCAGAAGCCTTGCGCGCAGCTTAAAGGCTGTTACCATCGTCCTTATTCTTCATGCGCCTGCCTGGAGGCAGTCAGGCGGCGGTATGCTTCCGAGCGGCTCAGGCCCATCTCGCGCGCCGCTCGCTTGAGCGCCGAGCGTGCATCCATTCCCTCATTCTCAAGCGCGGCCACACGCGCGGCCACGTCCCTTTCGGAATCCTCCGACGCCTCTTCTAAAACCTGGCGGTCAATGACGACTACCATCTCGCCGCGCGCAGCCTCTCCGGTGAAATGCTCCGCAAGCTCGCTCAAACGACCGCGCATGAACTCTTCGTGCAGCTTGGTCAACTCGCGCGCGACTACGGCCTCACGCTCTCCCAGGATTTCGCGCGCATCGCGCAGCGACTCCGCTATGCGATGCGGGGCTTCATAAAAGAGCAGCGTGGACGGTATGGCGCGCACCTGGCTGAATCGCGCACGGCGTTGTGTGGAGCGAGCGGGGAGAAAGCCGCCGAAGAAGAATTCGTCGGTCGGAAGACCGGAAGCTACCAGAGCGGCTACGAAGGCCGTCGCGCCGGGAACCGGAACAACCTGCGCGCCGCGCTCGGCAGCTACACGCGCGAGGCGAAAGCCGGGGTCGCTGATAGCAGGCGTGCCAGCGTCCGAAACGAGCGCGATTGATTCTCCGTCTTTCAGGCGTGCGCCCAGCTCTTCGGCGCGCTCCCTTTCGTTGTGCTCGTGATAGCTGGTCAGTTTGGTCTTTATACCGTAGTGCTCAAGGAGCACTCGCGTATGGCGTGTGTCTTCGCAGGCTATGACGGACACCTCCTTGAGGACGCGCAGCGCGCGAAGCGTTATGTCCTCAAGATTGCCTATGGGCGTCGATACCAGATAAAGAGTGCCTGCCATACGGTGCTTATTGTGGCATCACTACACGGAAAATGCGAAAGCTTCCGGTTATGCTAGTTGCATAACCGGAAGCTTTCTCCCCCCTTGCACGAACTTTTACGAAGCGCCCCGTTTCCTTCAAGGGCCTGGGAGCTTATCCCTTATAAACCGTGGCCGTAACCGAAGTCGCCGCCGCGAAAGCCGAACGCATCCGAGATGACTCGAAGCTCCCTGCGAATCTGCATCCAGTCCGATGTCGCGCGAGAATCTATAAAGCGTGAGCGCGACATTATGCGGTCAAGGCGTGAGCCCAGCTGCAAGAGGCTCCGAGCGGCAGAGGTTGCGCCGTAAAGATTACGTGAATCGTTAAGACGGTTCCTTAGCTCGTCAGCCGCGAATCGGAAGTTGCGAGCCTGGTCGTTGATGCGGTCTTCGCGGAAAGTACCGTCAACGCGGCTGCGGTCAAGCGAGCGGTCCAGGTCTCTCTCGAACTGCCTGCTCAAATCGCTCACGCGTCTCACGCTCGTGCGCAATCGCTCGCGCCGCAAGCGTTCGTAATCGTCTCTACGGTCGCGCCCATAGTCGCCGCGTCCGTAATCACGTTCCTGCCACCAGCCTGTGGTTCCCTGTGCTGCCGCCATTGCGGGAAGAGATAAGACAATGAAAGCGGCTAGAATGACGGTCGGGATGATTCTTCGTCGTATAGCCATAACTCTAATGCTCCTTACTGAAATTTGTTTAGCGACCCTTCCCGCTTCTGAAGCTTTCATCTACAGCCGGAATGGGGGTTCGCGGTTCAATCTGTTTTCAAGCGCTGCCTTTACGCCGGAAGAGCTTTTCGCTTCGAGCGCCGCAGCCTTCTTCCGGTCAAGCAACATGGCAAGAGGCGTGCCGCCACACTCCACGCTTGAGTAACGCGACCGTGCGGCGGGCGGCGAAAGCCGCCGAAAATCGTGAGAGACGTAAACTTAGGCTTGAATTCGGCCGCGAGATTAAGAGTCCTGGCGCACTCACGCGTCTCTTCCAAAACGTGCACCATGCGCCGCATATCGTCAGAGATGAGATTAAGAAGGGGGTTAATTTAGAAGCAGCACGGGCAGAGAAAGATTCAAACAGCCTCAACCTACGAGCTTTGAGACGTGCTGGCCCACGCGTTCTTCCAGCAGGGGCGAGCGAGCGCCGCTCTTATCGAGCAACAGCCATCGCGGCCTGTTGCTCTCCGCGTAGACAAGCAGCAGCTCTTCGTCCGATTTCGGCTGGCCGAAGTGTCGTATGCGCGCAGAGGCCAGTCCTCCGCCGCGAACTATGCCGTCACGCGGGGCGCGCGGCCAGCCTGCTTCCACCATCAGAGAGCGCACGCCTAAGTTGAGCTTCAGGAGCGTCCCGACCATGGTCGAGTTGCCCACCTGAAAGCGATGCCCTTCGCTGCGCTCTATGCGTATGCTTGCGCCGCCGCGATTGGCGCGGCCAGCGTGCTCTATGAAGGTGGAGAAGAGCCAGTCGGCGCCGGCCGTGCGCGCGAAGTCGTTCGTCTGCCGCAGCGTGAGATATTCGGCTACGTCTCCGCGACCACCAGCGCGAGCCCTCTGCTCCGCTTCGGCCAGCACACGCGCCCACTCTTCATCAAACTCGCTCATAAGATTCGGATTTGCCTTCTCTTTGATGTTATCATGCTGCTCCGCCAGTGGTTAAGCGAGGCGCTGAACAGCCGCGCTACCCGAGAGCCTCTGACGCTTATCCGCATCCGTACAGAAGTCTTGAACAAGCTCATGACGTGTAATCGAAGCCAGCCGCCAACGGTGAAATCAAGATGAACCAGTACCGCCTCGTGCGCCATACGACCGCGCTTGCGCTCGCGCTCCTGCTAATGCTCGTCTCTCTGGCGGGCCCGGACGCGCAGCGAAAGGACGCGCGCCCGCAGGCGGCCTCTGCCGCTCCTGCGCTCGCGGCGAACAATCAGGCGGGCCAGCCCTTCACGCGCCCGAGGCTCGTGCTGCTGATAGCTGTAGACCAGTTTCGTTACGATTATATGGAGCGCTTCGACGACCTCTTCGTCCCGGGCGGCCTGCGCCGCCTTATGCAGGAGGGCGCGTTCTGGACGCAGGTCAACTACGACCACATGCCGACCTACACAGCGCCGGGCCACGCCACCATGATGACCGGAGCCTGGCCCGCGGAGACAGGCATCATTGCCAACGAGTGGCCAGACCTTGAGAAGGGGCGCAACATCACCAGCGTAGAAGACGAGCAGTCGCGGCTCCTGAATGGATTGCCGGAAGAGAAGGCGTCGAGCCCGCGACGTCTTATGGCTTCGACCATAGGCGACGAGCTGCGACTTGCCACTAACCAGCGCTCGAAGGTCATAGGCGTTTCCATCAAAGACCGCTCGGCCATATTACCGGCGGGGCGTCACGCCAACGCAGCCTACTGGTTCAGCGTCACCAGCGGGCGCATGGTCACGTCCAACTTCTACTTCAACCAGGTGCCCCAGTGGGTGAATGACTTCAATGCCACGAAACCGGCGGACAAATACTTCGGCGCACGCTGGGAGCGTGTGTTGCCGGAGAGCGAATACCTGCGGCGCGCAGGCGCGGACGACCCGCCCTGGGAGAACATAGGCGTCGCGCCCGGCGAGACGAACAGGTTCCCGCACGTCATCACGGGCGGCGCGGGCGGGCCCGGCTCGCAGTTCTACACCGCGCTCGATTACTCTCCCTTCACGAACGACATTCTTCTCTCGTTCACAAAGCTCGCCATCACCAACGAGCGGCTGGGTGAAGATGCTGACACGGATGTGTTGACCGTGAGCTTTTCCGCCAACGACTACATAGGCCATCGCTTCGGGCCTTACAGCCAGGAGGTGATGGACGTTACGCTACGCGTGGACAGGCAGATTGAAGAGCTTCTGAAATTCGTAGACGCGCGCGTCGGCCTTCGCAACACGCTCGTGGTCTTTACTTCTGACCACGGCGTGGGACAAAGCCCCGAAGAGTCTGCGGCAAAGGGTCTGCCCGGCACGCGCATCACGAGCGCGGAAGTTCTGACAGCCATGAAGAATGGCATCAGGGCGCGCTACAACCCTAAGAATCAACAGCCGGACCCCACGAGCGATTACATACAGGCTTTCTATAACGGCAACGTCTACTTCAATCGCGTGCTGCTCAAGCGCGACGGCATAGACCAGGAAGAGATAGAGCGCATAGCCGGAGAGTCTAGCCTGACCGTCCCCGGCATGTTCAGATACTTCACGCGCACACAACTCGTGCGCCGCGCCATCTCGCCCGGCGATGCGCTGGCCAGGCGCGTGATGCACGGCTTTTATCCTGAGCGAAGCGGCGACGTGATAGTAGTCTATCAACCGTTCAGATATTTTGAGACGAGCATCCCGGTCACGCACGGCTCGCCCTACGCCTACGATACGCACGTGCCATTGATTCTGATGGGCACAGGCTTTCGTGCGGGCCGGTATCTGGAAGCGGCTGCGCCGTCCGACATAGCGCCCACGCTCGCGGCAGTCCTGCGCCTGCAAACGCCCAGCAACTCTATGGGCAGAGTCCTGACCGAGTGCATCATTCAGGGCGGGGCCAGCGCCAGATAGAGACCGTAGAGATGATTTGTCGAGAGTATATGAAAGCGACACTCACCATTTGAGAGCTTCAATTTATGATAATGAAAAATCGAAAAAGCATCCCCTTTATCTTCCTGCTGCTCTTCGTCATGCTTGTAGCGCGGGCGGCTACGGCGCAGGAGCAGACCTCCGACGAAGCCGAGCGCGCCGAGATTCAGTCTGCGGTTCAGTACGTGCCGGCCGAGCGCATAGAGAAGCTCAAGGCTTTCATAGCCGCGCATCCGAACTCCGCTTTGAAGTTGAGGGCGCAGGAGCTGATTGTCAGCGCGCGCGCCACCTGGGGCGACGAGAAATTGCGGGCTGGCGACACCCCCGGCGGTCTTGAGCAGTTCCGGCTGGCCGTCTCGGACGTGCCCGAAGGGATGACGGACAAGCTCTATGCTGAAGTCATCTCAAGGATTCCATTCAATCTCTTCCTGCTGGGCCAGCGAGCCGGGGCCGTGGAAATCGCCCGCCTCATAGAAGACAAAGTCAAAGGAGACGCCAGGCGGCTGCTGATACTCACAAACTTTTACACGAGCATAGAGGACGGGCAGGAAGCGGCGCGCGTCAGCGAATTGGCGGTGCGTCTCGCGCCAGACATGGCCGTGGCTCACCAGGCTCTTGCGCTTTCGCGGCACATCTCGCTCCAGATAGAAGAGGCGGCGACGGAGTATGCTCGCGCGCTTGAGCTTGACCCGAAGCTACAGGTGGCGCGGCGAAGCCTGGCGGATTTACGACGCGCGCAGGGCCGTCACGAGGATGCGCTCAAGCTCTATAGAGAGATGTTGCTGAGCGACCCGTCCGACAGATTCGCGCGTGCAGGCGTGATTCTTTCGCTGCTGGATTCGGGAAAAAGGGATAATGCGGAGCGGGAGATGGAGGCGGCGCTCAGGGACGAGCCGCGCAATCTACAGCTTCTCACGGGCGCAGCCTACTGGTACGCGGCGCACAATGAGAACGCGCGTGCCCTTGAGCTGGCGCAAAAAGCTGTGGAAGTCGAGCCGCGATACGTCTGGGCCCAGGTGGCGCTGGCTCGCGCGCTCATAGCCGACAAGCGGCCCCTCGCTGCCGAACAGGCGCTTCGCTTTGCGCGTCGCTACGGAAGATTTCCCACGCTCGATTACGAGCTGGCGAATGCGCTCGCGGCAGCAGGGCTTTACACGGAAGCCGCCGCGGAGCTTCAACGCTCGTTCAGCCTGCGCGGCGGACAGCTTGAGACGCAGCTGGCCGGAAGAACCCCGGCACGGGCGGCATCCTTCATAGAGCTGCTGGCGCCGGAAAGACGCGCCAGCATCTTTCAGCCGACCGCAGCCGATGTGGAAGCGAACGCGCGCCGTCTTCGCGCGCTCCTGGCCTTCAACCTGGCCATCGGAGAGGCCGGTAAGCGCGAGTCCGTCAGGGAGAGCGAAGCCTTAGCGGCCGCGCAGGAGTTCGCTGCGGGCGAGGATGAGATGCGCGCCTTCAGACAGCTTTACGTGGCCGAGCGACTGCTTCGCGCGGGCGTAACAACGAAGGCCGTGCTGGATTTCGCGGAAGCTTCTGCGAGCGGCCTGGAGGCTGCGCTGGACGCGCCTGCGGCGAACGTGGCGGTCATGAGCGACGAGCTTTACAGCGCTCGCCTTCGGGCCATCTCGAACGGGACGGAGCCGCCCGTCCCCGAAATTGAGCGCAGCATGCGCGCCAACATACTGCGCGGGCGCATTGAAGAGATAGCCGGCTGGACGCTCTACAATCAGAATAAGGCGGCTGATGCCGTGGAGCGGCTTCGCAAAGCCGCTACTCTTTTACCTGACAACACGGGCTGGCGTCGCACGGCGCTCTGGCATCTGGGCGCGGCGCTCGAAGCTGGCGGCAATGAACAGGAGGCGCTGGATAGCTACTTACAGAGCTATGACAAAAACGCGCCGGACGAGGGACGGCGCGCCATCATAGAAAGGCTCTACCGCAAGCTCAACGGCTCGCTCGCGGGACTGGAAGCGAAGCTTGGCGCAGCGCCCGCCGCCGAGCCATCCGCCTCCGGCGGCAGTCAGCAGGCGAACACGCAGCCCGGCACTAGCCAGCCTACAACTGCGGAAACCGCGACCGAGACGGCAAAGAACGAAGCGGTCTCCAGGCCGAATGACGCGCCACTACAGAGCGCCAGCCCGCAGCCCGCGCAGGCGGCTGCCGGCACAGGCCAGCAGGCAGAACAGGGCGACACGTCCCGGCCTTCCACAGAGCCAGCGCCACAGACTTCGCAGCCCGCCCCGACTCCCGCTCAGCCGGCCGCGGACAGTAGCGGCGCAACTGAAAAGCAGGCGGAGGCCGACGGCAGGCAGCAGGCTGCGGCCACTCGTGAGCGCACTACCGCAGCGCCCTCATCCAGAACCGGAAGAAGGCAGAGCGAGCAGCCCGTCGAATGCTCGCTCTCGATTGAGGTGGACACTATAACCATCAAAAACAACGGGGGAAGCGGCGTCATCACAGTTCGTTTGACGGGGGCCGACAAGGTGACTCCGAGCACGCGCGACTGGCCGGACGTAGCGGTCTTCTCCCAGACGCTCAGGGAACCCGGCACCTTCCCCTTTCTCATCAACTCCATCAGCAAGCGAACCGGCAGGTACATAGTCACCTTCACGACCCCCTGCGGCTCCAAGGATGTCACGGTCATAGTCAAATAAAGGCCGAAATAAGAGGGATAAAAGGCAGAAATGAAGAGGGCGCTCATCCTTCTTCGCTTCTGCCTTTTCCTTGCCTTTCGGCCAACCACTGCCCCGTTTTAGCCATCAAACACGAGACCGCAACGGAAGTTTATTGAGGAAAATCTTTCCAGGCTGGGTCTCTCTTGCAATCTGTCCGAAAGCCACGCGAAAATCCTCCGCTTACTCGCCTAGAGTCTCCGGAAGGTTTCTACGGCGCAGCAATGGGGCGGCTTGAGGGTGTATAATCAGAGCAAAATTCTCTCGTATCGCTAACGGATAATCTTATGAACAGAATTCGATACCGCCTCCTGTACGCCGCGCTTTCAGCGTGTGTGCTGCTGACTCTGGGTGCGACGGCGAGCGCGCAGCAGCAGCCGCAAAGCGGCCGCACGCGTTTCGACGTTACTAACTATCGTATTGAGGCCCAGCTCTTCCCGGCCGAGCACACCATGCGTGCCGCCGCCGAAGTGACCTTCACGCCGCTTGAGCCCACGCGCTCCGTAGTCTTCGAGCTTAACGGCTCGCTCAAGGTAGAGAGCATCAGCCGCAACGGCAAGCCCCTCACCAATTTCGTGCAGGATGCAGTGGGCGTCGGCGACCTGGGCCCCAGCGTTCGCGTTGACCTGGGCGAAGTCCTTCCGGCAAATCAGCCCGTGACGCTCCTGTTTCGATGGGGAGGCGCGCTGATCTCACCCGAAGGCGGCCCGCTCGCAACGAAGCGCCTGGCCTATGTGGGCAACGAAGGTTCTTACCTGATGTACGCGGCGCGCTGGTTCCCCTTTCACGATTACGCGGCAGACCGCGCCACGGCAGACATCAGCATCATCGTGCCGACGGGCACGCAGGTGGCCGGTTCTTCGGATGAGCCAGTCGTGCCGGTCGCGGACAAGGGCGGCAACACGCGCTTCCGCTTCGTACACAAGCAGCCCGCGCTCATAGGCAATATAGCCGCAGGCCAGTACATCACTCGCACGCTCAAGTTCGGCAGCTACGAGCTACAGTTCTTTGTCAAGCCGGGAAGCGAAAATCGTCTTGATCGCTACGGCGAGCTGATGGGCAACGCCCTTCAGGCTTACACGCAAAGCTACGGCAATCCGACCTTCGGCACGCGTGTGGTGATAGCGCAGATTGACGACGACAGCCTAGATACATATAGCGGCCTCGGCATGGTCTTTCTGGCCTCCAAGATGTTTGACCCGACGCGCCCTGTGCCCGAAGACAGGCTTCAGAGAGAGGTGGCGTATCAGTGGTGGGGGATCTCCGTCGGTCTGAAGTCTTTCGACGACGCCTGGCTCTCGCAGGGCCTGGCCGAGTGGAGCGCCTTTGCGCTTCGTGAGACGACGCTTTCGGGCGGGGCGCTCGACGCGACCCAGCGCGAAATGCAGGAGCGCGCCCTGACCTTTGAGCAGACGGCCTCGATTGCACGCGCGCCTTCAACTCTGGACGACCAGTCCGCGGCCTACCAGTCAATCGTCTACTACAAAGGCGCTATGGTCTTCCGCATGCTGCGTGAAACCATAGGGCGCGAGAAGTTCAATCAGCTTCTGCGCAACTTCCTGCAACAGTATCGCGGCAAGGACGCTTCGATTGACGATTTTGAGAAGCTCACCGGCCAGGTCGTGGGCGAGAACATGCGCTACTTCTTCGCGCAGTGGGTCGAAGGCACCGGCGTACCCGAATTCAACGTAGAGTACCAAATCATACGCACCAGGGCCGGGCGCTTCCGCGCACGCGGCACGGTTCGCCAGAACTTCGAGAACCTGCGGCTCCCCGTCGAGCTGATGCTCAGAAGCGAAGGCGACACGCAGAATCAGACCACCACGGTTCGCATAGATAACAAGAGCGAGGATTTCGATTTCGAGTCTTCGGGCCAGCCTTTGGAAGTCCTGGTTGACCCGAACAACAAAATCCTGCGCATGTCCGACGACCTGAAGGTTGCCATCGTCGCTCGTCGCGGCATAGAGCAGCTCAAGGAGGGGAGCTTCGCGGAAGCGCAGCAGCAGTTCGAGGCCGCGCTCAGACTGGATCGCTCGAACTCCTGGGTCTATTACAATCTGGGCCTGCTGTACTTAGAGCAGCGCAACTGGAACCTGGCGATCGATAATTTCCAGGCGGCCTTAAACGGCAACATGAAACCGGCCTGGATAGCCGTCTGGGCGCACATCAAAGCCGGTAACGCCTATGATGCTCGCGGCGACCGCGCGCGCGCCGTCAGCGAGTACAAGAAGGCTGTGCAGCTGGGCGACAACTATGACAACGCGCAGAAAGCAGCGCAGCGCTACATAGCAACGCCCTACGACCCTAAGGCGGATCAGGCGCAGGCCGGGCTAACCAGCTCTCAGTAGTTAAAAGAGAGGCTTGAAACGAAAAAGAGGCGGGCTTTTAATGCCCGCCTCTTTTTCTGTTGCAACTCGGGTATTAGATTGCAGGTGCGGCGACAACCGCGATGCCGTTTTTATCTGCGAGGCGAATCATCTCGTCGCGGTCGAACATCAGTGTCTTTCCAGCCGTGATGCAGAGGCAGGTTGCGCCTGCTTCTATCATGGTTTGAATGGTAGGGAGGCCGACCACCGGAACATCAAAGCGCATGTCCTGGTCGGGCTTTGCGACTTTGACGACCGTCAGTTTGCCGCGCGCCAGCCCCCCTGCGCGCCTGATGGTCGCATCCGTCCCTTCCATAGCTTCTATGGCTACGCAGGCGCGGGAGCGCACGACAATCGTCTGTCCAAGGTCAAGGCGTGTAATCTCCCTGGCGATTTCCAGGCCGTATTCCATATCGCCGCGCTCGCGCTCGTCGGGCGCGCGGCGCGAGAGCTGCCCGGCCTGAGGCAGGTTCTCCTGTAGAAAATAGGTGGAGTCAATCAGCTCTATGCCCTCGCTCTGCAACTCGTTTGCGACAGCGCCTATGAGCGCGTCCGTGTTGCGGCGCGGCAATCTTAAGATAGTCTTTATCATGCGCAGGTCCGGAAGCGCGCCGCTGAAAATCTGAACGTGCTTGACCTGCCCGGCCATGATGGCGCGCTCCACCCGTTCGCGCTTGAAGAAGCGTATCAGCTTGCCCAGTTGAGCCACGCCTATCCACTCGACGCGCTCGGCCACTCGCTCGATCTCCGGGTCTGTCTCTTCCTTGATGGCCGCCACCACCATAGGCACGCCCGCACGCCGCGCGCCCTCAAGCACCAGAAAAGGAAACCGGCCGTTGCCCGCAATTAATCCGTAACGCATAAACAGGGGATAGGGGTTCAGGGGCCGGGGTTTAGTAAAAGAAGGATTTTCTATCCCCCAACCCCTAACCTCTATCCCCTACTTGATGACTCCGCGTTTTGAAGTTTCGATGAAGCGAAGGAGTTCGTCAACTTCCGGCGATTCGAGTATCTCTTCGCGTATGCGCTCTATGGCCTGCGTGGTGTTGAGGCGCGAGGAGAGCAGTAGATGAAAGGCGTGGTGAAGCGCGCTCATGGTCTCGTGCGAATAGCCGCGCCGCCGCATCCCGGTGGTGTTCAGGCCGTAGCAGCGCGCGTGATTGCCCACCGAAAGAGCAAAGGGCAGCGCGTCCTTGACTACGACCGAATAGCCGCCCACATAAGCCTCCCGGCCCACGCGACAGAACTGGTGAACGCCCGAATACGCGCCGATGTTGGCGCCCGATTCGACTATCACATGGCCAGCCAGAGTAGCGGCGTTGGCCATGATGACCTTGTCCCCTATAATGCAATCATGCGCGATATGAGCCTGAGCCATAATCAGGCACTCGTCGCCGACTTCCGTAAGCATCCCGCCGCCCTCAGTGCCGCGATGTATGGTCACGAACTCGCGTATGGCGCAGCGCGCGCCGATGCGCGTTTCCGAAGGCTCGCCCCTGTATTTCAGGTCCTGCGAAGCAAGCCCTATGGAGACAAAGGGAAAGACGTGCGTGTCGTCGCCAATCTGCGTGTGACCGTCTACGACAACGTGCGAGTCCAGCCGCACGCGTTCGCCTAGAGTTACGTGCTCGCCTATGACGGTATAGGGGCCTATGAAGCAGTCGTGACCCAGGGAAGCGAGCGGGCTGACGACCGCCGTCGGGTGAATAGTTTGCGTGGTGGCTGCTGACATTGGAAGTAAAAAGTGAATAGCAAATGGCAGATGGTGAGTAGATAAACCACAGTTCATCTATTCACCCTCTACCACTTGCTATTCACCGGTCTTTTGCCTTTCATTTTCCTCGCGCCCGACTATAACGCTCATTATCTCGGCTTCGGCCACGATTTCGCCGTCAACCTTGGCTTCGCCGCGCATGCGCTGCACGCGCGTGCCTACGCGAAGCGCCGTGACTTCCAGTATGAGCGTGTCGCCGGGCGTGACGGGGCGGCGAAAGCGCGCTTCCTTGATGCCGCTAAAGAAGGGAAGCTTTTCCGCGTGGTTCTCTATCTCGCGCAAGACCAGCAGAGCTCCGCATTGGGCTAGCGCTTCTATAATGAGGACGCCCGGCATAACGGGCGCTCCCGGAAAATGTCCCTGAAAGAAAGGCTCGTTTGTAGTCACCTGCTTGATGCCTACGATTCTCTCTTTCGGCACAAGCTCCGTGATGCGGTCAACCAGCAGGAAGGGATAGCGGTGCGGCAAAAGCTGCTGTATGGCGCGAATGTCCAGAACCGTTTCCATACGCGGTAGATCCCTCCGGTCAAGAAGGCGGGAGAAGATGAAAGAGCTAGGTGAAAGCGCCCTTGATTTATCGTAACTATGTACGAAAAAACTCGGCGGAAGCGCACGGAAAGAGCTTTGGGGGAAAACTCTCCGGCGCTTCCGCACAGAGCTAATCTACGAACAACAATCCTGAGACTTTAAGCTTTAACGGCCAGGCGCGGTGGTCGAAGCGGTCGGAGGATTCCTGCTGTTGTATTCCTGTATAAAGGCGCGAGTGATGTCTATGTTGTCGGCCGCATAGAGGACGGGCACCTGCGCTGCGTCTATGATGATGGTGATACCGCGCTGACGTGCGAAGGCTTCAATCTGCTTGCCGATGTCGTCCTGCAACGGTCCGAAGATTTCCTGCCGACGCCTGTTGTAGAGCGCCGTGGCATCCTCGCCCTTGCGCTGGTAGTCCTTCTTCAACTGGTCAAGCTGGTCTGCCTTGGCCTGAAGCGCTTTCGGGTCGACAACGCCCGCACCCTGCTGCTTCTGAATCTCTTCGGTCAACTGGGAAATGCGCGTGCGCATGCCGTCGAGTTCGGTCTGGCGGGGCTGGAACTCGCGATTCAAGGTGGTCAGCAGAGCGGTGAAACGTGCGATGCCCTGCTTCTGGTCAAAGAACACGGCCGTGTCTATGACAGCAATTTTGGCCTCGCCGATGGCGGTGGAGCCGCCGGTCTGCGGTGCGGGGCTTGCGGGCCGCGTCGTGCCCTGTCCGTAGGCGGGCAGTACACAAAAGGCTGCCAGGAAGAGGCTTGCGGCGGCTAAACGAAATATTCTCATAACTTCTTGCTAATGCTCCTTACAGTTTGTGGTGACGCCAGCTTAGATGTCATCCAGGCTGTATTCGTCGCCCATGGGTCAAAGTAAATTCGGGTTAAAAAGTCCGCCCCACGCTGAAGCGAACGCCCCTGCGTTGCTCATTGAAACGGATGCCCGGTAACTCATCGGTAACGCCGCGTCGCGCATTCGGATTATAGAAGAATATCAGGCGAAACGGCACGTTGATAACCGGAACCTGAGCGCGAAACTCCACGCCCACAGTCGAACGATAATCTCCGAACTTCGCAAAAGCGGCATCCGCGACGCGCACTACCGTATTGGTCTGCGCCTCGCCTCGCACGAAGACCGACGTGAAGCCGAAGGGCAGTCCCGTCAAAGGGTCCGTAGGGCCTACGCGCAGGGCGTTGGCGAACTCTTCGCGCGAGGCCAGGCGGTTATCTCTCGCCACAAGGCCAAGCAGGAAGGTCGAAGGGTCTGTGAAAAAGGCCAGATTAGGGTTCTGCGCCACCGCCAGAGAGCTGAGGTTGACGCCCGCTCCTACGGTCGAGAGAATCAACTGGTCTTGCAGGAACGAGCTGTTGATGACCTGATTGCTGCCGCCGCGCAGGTTAAAGGCCGTGCCTATATCCGCGAAGGCGGCCATGCTGACAGGCCCCAGTAGCGGGATGCGGTACTCAAAGTTGCCGAGCAACTGCGTGTCGCCGCCCACGCTCGTAAAGGTACGAGAAATCTGTACTACGTTTGAGCCTTCGGGGCCTGTAAAGAGGCCTATGTTGGCCAGGTTCTGCGGCAGCCCCGCGACCGGCGTCGGGGTGCCGACGGCGTTCGACGCCAGCACGACATTACGCGACGTGATAAAGGTATCGACGGGCGAAATCGGGCTGATGGAGCGCACGTTGTAACCGCGAATCGTGAACTCGTCGCCCAGGAAGAAGCGCTCGAAAATCGGCACCCCGTTGATGAAGGCCAGCGAGTTGGAGTTTCTGATTTTTGAAGTCGTGGCGAAGCTGCCCACGGTTGCCGCCAGCACGCGGAAGCCGAAGACCTCAGGATTATCCGAGGTCTTACGCCGTACCTTCATGAACTGTATGTACTCGAGCGAAGGCTTGTAGGTGCGAATGTCGCCGCCCAATCCCGCGAAATCAAACGAAGCCGAGATACGCTTGCCCTCGACAGGGTCCTGGCCCGACTCCTTCGAGTAGTTGCGCGTGTCGTAGACGAAGGTCGGAATGACACGGCTCGTCAGGATGTTCGGCTGCGCGTATATGACCGGGATGAAAGTGTTCGGGTTCTGCTCCTGGTTGACGGGCGGATCTTCCACGCTGGACTGCGCGATCTGATACGACAGTCCTATGCGAGAGAACTGCGTGAACCTGCGCTTGCGATAGAACTCGGAGAGCGGGGCCGTGGCGAAGAACGAAGCGCCGTAAGACTTTCTCGTAAACAGATTCTCTTCGTTCACGTTCAGGAAGTCCACGGTGTTGCCCAGAAGTCCCGTCAGGGCGTCTATGTTCGACGAGAGGAAAGTGCCTTCGCCGAAGAACTTCTGCTTATAGGTGAAGAGCGAAAATCCGACCGTAATCGGGCGGTTGCGGAAATAAGGCTCCGTGAAGGAGAACTGGAACGATTGCTGGCGGTTGCCGTAGGCCAGCTGGAACGAGAGTGATTCGCCGCGGCCCAGCAGGTTGTTGGTCGAATATTCGAGTCCGAAGAAGGAGCCGCCGATGCCGGAGATGCCGCCGTTGAATGAAATCTGCTGGCGGCCGCGCTCCGATACCTTGACGTTGATGTCAACGAGCCCCTCTTCCTCGTTGGTGCGGAAATCCGCATCGCGCTTTTCGTCCACGGGCTCGAAGAAGCCCAACTGGTTGAGGCGCAGTATCGAATATTCGAAGAGCGACTGGTTGTATATGTCGCCTTCGTTGATGAGCACTTCGCGGCGCAACACAACGTCGCGCGTGAAGGTGTTGCCGATGAATTCCAGCCGGCGCAACGTAAACTGCTTGCCCTCTTCAATCGTGACGACGAAGTCTACGACGCCCTCCTGCGGGTTCGCCGGGCTGTCCTTGAAGGTCGGCTGCGGGCTGGCGTCGTACTGTATGAAGCCCTGTGTGCCGTAGGCTTTTCTCAAATCTTCGTAGAGCGCCTTGCCGATCCTGCGTCCGTCTGCCACATCGCCCGGCTTGAGGCCGATGATTGCGCGAATCACCTGCTCGGAGAAGATTGAGTTGCCTTCAATCTTAATCTCGCCGATGCGGAAGAGCTTTCCTTCCGTCACCGGGACAGTGACGCGCAGCGTCTCGTCCACCGAAGAGATGAGCGGAAGCGGGATGAAGAAGCCCGTGCGGCGGCGGCCGAGGCCCTCCACGGTGGGCTCGCCCGTCCTCGCCTGAAGATAGCCCTTGGATGCCATGTACTGCTGAACCAGGCGAAGGTCGACCTCCAGCTTTTCTCTATCCAGAATGTCGGTCGACTTGAAGCGCGCAATGAGCCCGGTCTCCGTGACGTACCTCATCTGGCTGCGCAGCGCGCCGTCCTTGAAGACCTGATTGCCCACGAAATCCACCTCTGCCACGCGCACGCGGTCGCCTTCCCTGATGACGAAGGTGACGCCGACAGAGGTCTGAGAGATCTCATCCGTCCTGACTTCTACGGTCGCGTTCGGGTGTCCCTTGGACGAGAGCAATTCTTTCAGGACGCGTACGGCGTTGTTCTGCTTGGCAGGGTCGAAGATGGCCTCTTTGGAGAAGCCCACGCGCCGCTCTCGGAAAGTCTTCAGCACGTCCGATTCCTGGACGCTCTTGAGTCCCTCGAACTGTATGTCGCGGATTATGGGCAGCTCTACGAGGTTGAAAACGACAATGACGCCGCCGCGCGTGCCCTCTTCCGTAGCCACGCTCGCGTTTACCTTATCGAAGAAGTTGAGCGCCAGAAGGGCTTGCAGGTCTCGCTGGGCCTGCTCCGGGTTAAAAACATCGCCGGGTCGCGTCTGTACGTAATAGAGAAGGTCTTCGTCACGGTTGCGGCGGTTGCCGCGCACGTCCACGGCTTCTACGACGCGCTGCCCAGAAGCGGGTGCGTCCTGCGCCAGAGCAACGTGATTTGTCCCGGAGGAGAGGATTAAGATGGCTGCGCTCAAAAAGATGAGCCAGAAAGCACGCATAATGTGCATAAGCGCTAATTCCCTTAGAGGTTCCTTGTCAGACTTCAGGGAGCGATTGTCAGAGAAAGAATTCGGTTATCTCGGATTAAGAATGAAATGGCGTGTGCCCCGACGCTCTCTCTTCCCTGAAGAAGCGAGCGGAAACAGCGCCTCTATAAAAATGCGGACTCGACGCGAACGTAACTTTGGATTCCGGGTCGTGTGCCGCCCGTTGCCAGAATTGTCCCGAGTCCAGCAAAGTTGCGAATTATACAGGCAACGGGGGACAAAAGCCAAACTACAAGCCTCGAAATTCCAAGTCTAAAGTCCCAAGTCAAAGACAAAGTTCTGCTTTTAACTTGGGACTATAAACTTGAGACCTGTGACTTGCGGTTTTGGTTGGCAATCAGTGAATCAAAAGCGCGTCCGATGCGTCTTCCACGCCAGCCGGTCGGTAATTCAGTTCGTCGCCGTCCAGAAAGACCTCAACCATAGTAATCTCAGCGAGATGACCCTGAATCAGCGCCTCCGAAAGCGGGTCTTCGACATACTTTTGCAGCGCACGCCTCAGCGGCCTTGCTCCGTAGGAACGGTCCGAGCAGGTTTTGCGCACGACCCACTGTTTGGCCTCTTCCGTCAGGCGAATCTCAAGCCCGCGGCTGGTCAGGGTCCTGTTCATCTGCAAGAGCTGTAGCTGCACGACCTCCAGCAGGTCGTCGTCCAGAAGCTGGTCGAAGATGATTATCTCGTCCAGTCGGTTGATGAATTCCGGGTTAAAAGTCTGGCGCACCGCCGACATGACCATCTCCTCCATCTTCTCGCGCGAGGAGTCCGTGGTGGCCTGGAAGCCCAGCGTTCCCTTCTTCTGTATGAAGCGCGCCCCTATGTTGGAGGTCATGATGATGATGGCGTTCTTGAAATCCACGGTGTTTCCGAGCGCGTCCGTCAGAATACCGTCCTCGAATACCTGCAACAGCACGTTGAAGATGTCCGGGTGAGCCTTCTCTATCTCGTCAAAAAGCAGTACGGAGTAGGGCGAGCGCTTGATTCGCTCTGTCAGTTGTCCGCCCTCTTCGTGGCCTACGTAGCCCGGAGGCGAGCCTATGAGCTTCGAGACCGAGTGCTTCTCCATGAATTCGGACATGTCGAAGCGAATCATGGAGCGCTCGGAGCCGAACAGGAACTCGGCCAGCGAGCGAGCGACCTCCGTTTTGCCTACGCCCGTGGGGCCCAGGAAAAGGAATGAGCCGACGGGGCGCTGCGGATTCTTGAGCCCGGCGCGAGAACGCCTTATGGCGCGAGCCAGAGCCGAAATGGCCGGCCTCTGCGAAACTACTCGCTCGTGCAGAGAGGTTTCTATGCGAAGGAGCTTTTGCGTCTCCTCCTCCTTGAGCGACATGACCGGGATGCCAGTCCACCGACCAATGACCTCTTCTATGTCGTCGCGCGTGACTTCCGCCGAGACGAGCGCATCATCCGAGGCGTCAGCGAAACGCACGCCCAGGCTCGAATCCATGCTGTAGGTGGTGCCGGGCAATTCCACGCCCGGATTCCAGTCCAGATTGCCCTGCTCGCGTCGGACTCTAAGCTTGACGCGTGCGCCCGCTTCGTCAATCACGTCAATGGCCTTGTCCGGCAGGAAGCGGTCTGGAATGTAGCGATTCGATTGATAGACGGCCGCTTCGATGGCGTCGTCCGTGTAGCGCACCTGATGGAAGGATTCGTAGCGCTCGCGCACGCCGTCCAGGATTTGAACGGTTTCCGCTTCCGAAGGAGGCGGCACTTTCACGGCCTGAAAGCGTCTTTCGAGCGAGCGGTCTTTCTCAATGGACTTGCGGAACTCAGCCGGGGTGGTCGCGCCGATGCACTGAATCTCGCCGCGCGAGAGCGCAGGCTTCAGGATGTTGGCGGCGTCCAGAGAGCCTTCGGCGCTTCCTGCGCCCACGAGCGTGTGAAGCTCGTCTATGAAGACTATGTAGTGCGGGTTCTCGATCAGCTCGCGCATTATCTGCTTGAGCCGTTCCTCGAACTGGCCGCGATATTTGGTTCCGGCGACAATCAGGGAAAGGTCAAGGCTTAAAATCCGCTTGTTTTCGAGGAAAGACGGGACTTCGCCGCGAACTATTCGCTGAGCCAGGCCCTCCACGATGGCAGTCTTTCCGACCCCGGGCTCGCCAATCAGGACGGGGTTGTTCTTGGTGCGGCGGCAGAGAATCTGTATGACGCGCTCTATCTCGCCTTCGCGCCCGATGAGCGGGTCAAGCTTGTCGTTCTGCGCGTCTTCGGTCAGGTCGCGCGAAAACTCCACAAGGTGCGGCGTGTCCTTCTTCTGCGTGGCGCGGGCGTCTGCGCCCGACTGGCGCGCAATCTCTTCGCGTACGGCGTTCAGTCGTAGGCCCCGCTCGTAAAGAATCTCTGCGGCCATAGAGCGGTCTTCGCGCAGAAGTCCCAGCAGCAGATGCTCCGTTCCTATGTGGCGATGCTGTAGGCGGTCGGATTCCTCGTGAGCGTAGGCCAGCACGCGCTTGGTTTCGGGCGCAAGCGGCAGCTCAACCGAGGTGGAAATCTTTTCCCTGAGAAGGGTGCGTCCCTCTATCTCTTTGCGAATCGCTTCGATATTGACGGAGGCGCGCGGGAAGAAGCGGCCCGTGAGCGTCTTGTCTTCACGCATCAGGCCCAGTAAGAGATGCTCCGGCTCAATGGCCGGAGCGCCGAATTGCGAGGCTTCATAGCGCGCGAAAAAGATGACACGTCGCGCTTTCTCAGTATAGCGTTCGAACATGGGGTCTTACGGATTACCTTTTCTGTATGATTGCCGCTTTCTCAACGTGGGCTTCTGGCAATCTATTTCCGGGGAGACGCCACCAGAACCCGATCCGCATTATAACCTAATATGCCATGAAACATACTAACAAAAGAGAAGATGCACCACTCTATACACGAGATACGGGTCTAAGGGAAGACGAAATTCAAACAGGATGGACGGAATAAAGAGAAAGAATTGATTCGCCCCCTCGTTGATACAATGAATAAATGAGTCAATCCATTTTCCTCACCCAGCGCCCTTATTGATCTCTATTTTCCCGTGTTCGAGGCGAAGCACGCGGTCGCACAGGGCGGCGAGGCGCTCGTTATGCGTGGCGATGAGCATGGCCGCCCCATGTTCCCTGCACAGGGAAGCGAGCAAGGAGCCGATTTCATCCCCCACCGCCGCGTCCAGATTTCCCGTCGGCTCGTCCGCCAGCACGAGCCCGGGCTCGGAGACTACGGCGCGGGCAACCGCGACGCGCTGTTGTTCGCCGCCGGAAAGCTGCGCCGTGCGATGCTCGGCTCGCTCCGAGAGGCGCACGCGCTCCAGAGCCAGGAGCGCGCGCTTTCTGGCTTCCTTCATAGGCGTCCGGTTGATGAGAAGCGGGAGGCACACGTTTTCCGTCGCGGTCAGGTCAGGCAGAAGGTGATGAAACTGAAAGACAAAGCCCACCTGCTCGTTGCGAAATCGCGCCAGCTCCGAGCCGCGAGTGCGCGTGATGTTGAACTCGCCCAGAAAGCATTCGCCTCCGTCCGCTTCCTCCAGCCCGCCCACCACATGGAGCAGCGTGGTCTTGCCAGCGCCGCTTGAGCCACGGACGGCCACCATCTCGCCCGCCGCGACCTCGAAAGAGACGCCGCGCAAAACTTCCAGCCTGTCGCCCGACGGAGCGCGGAAAGACTTGCGCACATCGCGCACGACGAGACCATTTCGGATTTTGGATTTTAGATTTTGGATTGGTAAAAGCCCGCTCTTTCGATTTATAGACCTATCTTTAGAATCATGTGCTGCCCGCTTCAATCCTAAATCCAAAATCCGAAATCTAAAATCTATCTGTCGCGGAGCGCTTCGGCAGGCCGCAGGCGCGCGGCCACTCGGGCCGGATACACGGTGGCCAGAAGACTCAGGATGAATGCTACGAGCGCGGCCAGGGCCATGTCACCGGCGCGCGCGTGAAAGGGGACATTGCTGATGGAGTAAACATCTGCGGGCAGGCTCACCAACCGGTAGCGCTCGCCCATGAAGGACGCAGAGAGGCCCAGCAGGACGCCGAAGCCAGCGCCGATGGCTCCTATCAGCGCGCCTTCTATCATGAAGAGCAGCATGACGGAGCGAGCGCGCGCTCCCATGGCAGAGAGAATAGCTACGTCGGCCCGGCGCTCGACTACGACCAGCACGAGAGTCGTCGTGATGTTGAGCGCGGCCAGTAGAATTATGATGGCTATGATGAAGAGACCCATGCGGCGCTCAAGGGCGAGCGCGGCGAAGAGCGGGCGGTTGGCCTCCTGCCAGTCAACCGTGACGAAGTCCTCTCCTGCGCGCTCTCTGACGCGCGACGCAATCGCGGCCGAATCGTAAATGTCCGCGACCTCAAGACTGATGGCCGAAGCCCTGGCGGGCTCGCCCGAAAGCTCGTGCGCGGCCGCGAGCGAGAGGTAAACCCAGGTCGCGTCGTATTCGTAAAGCCCAGAGCGAAAGATGCCCGCCACTCGCACACGATGATTGCGGGGAGGATGGCCGAGCGGCGTCAGCGTGGCGTCTCCTGAGACGAGCTGCGCCGTGTCGCCCACGCGCAGGCCCATGCGAGCGGCCAGCTCAGAGCCGACTATGACATTCATTAAAGCGGCCCTGCTTGGCGACGCATCAGACTCTTTCTTTGCGTCCTGCGGGGGAGAGGAATCTTGAAGGAGCGGCTCGATTGAGCCCAGCGTGAGCGAGCGGCGAAGCTGCTCTACGGAGCGCGCCGATTCTTTGTCCAGTCCGCGCAGGATGGCGTAAGCGGAATTGTTCGCGCCCGAAATAAGCGCGCCGTCATAGATAGTCGCGGCGGCATCCCTGACGCCCTCGACCTCTCGCACGCGCTCCCTTAGCGTGCGGTAGTCCGTGAAGGGCTGACCGTCGCGGCGCATGAGCGTGACGTGCGCTGTGCTTGAGAGAATCTTGTCGCGCATCTCGTCACGAAAACCGTTCGAGAGCGCAAGCGCGACTATAAAAGCCGCTACGCCGAAGGCTATGCCCGCCACGGCAAACAGCGCCGTCACGCGCGCGAGCGGACTGCGGCGGCGCGAGTAGAAATAGCGAAGCGCTAGAAAAAGCTCGTAGGGCATCTTCGGTTGCAGAGGATTATTTACAGTAACACGAGTTTGATGAGAAGTGCGCTCATGAGATACTTCAAAGCCGTGGATAGAAGTTCTTCATACTCTAAAAAAGGGAGATTAAAGCCTTGTTACGCTTCAGCACGCTGCTCGTTCTTCTATGCCTGGCCGTAATTATCGAAGGGGACACTTACGCGACGGCGCAGACGAAGACCACAACCATAAAAGTTTACTACGCCAACGAAAAGCGCAACCCGAACGCAGACCCCTGCGGGCTGGTCTTTCCGGTCAATCGCGTCATCCCGAAGACTTCCGGCGTGGCCAGGGCCGCGCTTGAGCAACTCTTTGAAGGGCCCACGGAAAGGGAGAAGGCGCAGGGATACTATTCATGGTTTTCGCCAAAGACGAAATCGGTTCTTAAGAGCATAGTGATTAAGAACAAGAGGGCTTACGTCAATTTCAAGCCTGACGCTTTCAGTATACTGCCGGGCGGCATCTCCACCAGTTGCGGCTCAAGCCAGTTCCTGTCGGAGATGGAGAAGACCCTGCGGCAATTCCCTTCAATCAAAAAAATCTTCTACGCCATAGACGGGAATCCTGCGGAGTTCTACGAGTTCCTTCAGGGCGAATGCCCGAAAGAGCTGGGAAAGAACTGCGACGGGTCGAATTTTCAGTAAGCCGCTAACGATTGGCGGTCACGTAGCGGAAGATGTCCGTGAACATGATGACGGCGAGCACAACCAGAAATATTATGCTCTGCCTGGAATAGTAGAGCGAGCGTTTAGAGGCCGTTTCCGCGCCCGCGTAATCTCCCGCGCCGAACTTGCTGTTGACCTGAAATGACTTGATGAGCGCCGCCACGGGCATGAAGACCCCCATAAGGGCCGCCACGCCCGCCAGTACGGACATGAGCGCGGTCATCCCCGCCGGGATTTCGGACCTGTACGAAGGCCCGAACAGAACAGTGAGCGTCTCCACCAACTTCGAAGCCGCTATCAGAAGCCCCATCGGCACAAGCAGCAGCGATAATATGATGGCGCGCACTAAGTAGTTCGGCGGGCGCTCGACGGACGAGCCGCCCTGCGCTCCTGACTGGGTCACCATGTGGATTTCTCCCTCTTAAGCTTTAAGCGGCACGCCGCCGCCGCGCGCCCGCCCTGCCAGTCAGAGCTTTGGCAGCTTCCTCTCCGGTGACGACCGCGCCTTCCATAAAACCCTGCCAGTCCGCGAGGTGTTCCCCCGCGAAGAGGACTTTGCCGTGCGGCCTTTGCAGCACCGGGCGTATCCCGAACCACTGGCCCGGGCGGTATACGGCATAGGCTCCGCGCGTGAAGGGGTCGCGCTGCCATGCGTAGGACGTGATGGCTCGCGACAGCTCCGTGGCCCGCGCGTTAAAGGGCGCGAGGTCGCGCGTCACAATCCCGGTGCGGCGTGCGTCATCCTGCGAGGCGAGCACGTCCGCCTTTTCGCCTATGGCGTAGCTGCAAAGGATGCCCTCCTGCCCCGGCTGATTCTTGGTGCTGTGGAAGTAGTAGTGAGAGGTTACGTCCGAGACCAGCGAGAAATCTTCAGCGCCCCAGAATCGTTCGCGGAAGAGAAGAGAGTTTTTGATGATGCGAGCGTACTGCAACTGCTCCGCGGCATCCCTTTGAGCGGCCGGGAGCGGCGGGTCGAATTTGATTTCCGTCAGTACGCGCGCAGGAACCGTGCAGATGCAGGCGTCCGCGCGATAGCTCTCGTTCTTTGTGCGAACCGTGACCACCCCCGCGCGCTCGCGTACCTCCAGGACCTGCGCGTTCGTGCGTATGTGCTCAAGGCCGATGCGCGAGGCCAGCGCCTCAGGCAGGCGGGAGTTTCCTCCCTCCATCTTGAAATCCATCTCGTTTGCCGGGCTGGATTCAAAATATTCGGAGGCGGCCGCAAAGGCGGAGACGTGTCGTATGGATTCGCCGAAGTCCGTGGAATCCATAAGGTCTCTGAGGAGCAGGTCGTCCTGTGTAAAGCCTATGTTCTCAAGCTCAGTCCACCAGTCCGTGCGGTCCAGGCGCAGCTTATCGCGCGTCGTGAACGATTTATAGGATTGCTTCAGCTTATCGAAGGCGCTTTGCGCCTGCGGCGAGAAATCCCAGCGCCCCGCCGGAGAGTAGACGCCGTTTCGCATCAGAGAGGCTGCGAAGCGATGGTCGTTAAGCTTAATGCCGAACTCTTTGCAGAGAGCCTGCACGCGCTCGTGGCTTGCGCCGACCCACTCGCCGCCAAGCTCGCACACCAGCTGCGGGTTCTCCCTGAACCTGTAAGAGAGAATGCGCCCGCCCCTGCGCTCTCTGGCTTCGAGCACTGTGACGCGCCAGCCCGCGCGCTTCAGAGCGTAAGCGGCTGAGAGGCCGGAAAGACCCGCTCCGATAACGATGCAGGAAGGCGCCGCGAAGCCGAACGAAGTGCGAAGCAGGGGAAGGCCGAGCGCGGCCGCACCAGCGCCCCGCAGGAACTCACGACGATTGGTCATCAGCTTTTATAAGTATTCCAGCCCGGCCAGCCCCTCTCAGCTCGGCTCACTTAAACCAGCTTAATCTTGCTGACGGGCGAGAGGAAAAATGCGTCCAGCACCAGATGAAGCGCCGCCGTTGTCATCAGCGTGACGCAGACCCAGAATGCAAAGTTACCAACGATCCTCTTCATGATAACCGAATACCTCTTTTCTGAATTTAGAGGTGAGGCGGGCAAGAGAAAGTATGTAACCAATTCAGGCCGCGAGTCAATCGTTTTTCCTAAGCCGCGATGAAAGCCTAGCGCGCCGGCGCGCAGTCTTTCATCTCCGCCGCCCTGTTCTCAGGCAGAAGCATCTCCAGACGCGGCACGTCCTGCGCCGAAGGATCGTCATGGGGTCTTATCTCGAAGATTGTGTCCGAGACCCGCCGGAAGCGAAACCGCTCTTCGAGCTTCACGATCTCCCTGGTCTCTTCCACCTGCCAGCCGCACGGGGCCCAGAGCCGCGCATCCGTATCCAGAAAGACGCGACGGCCTTCCTTCAAATAGGATTCGATCAGGGGCTGAATACGCTCGCCGCCGGGCCAGCCCGCGCCCGTGCCAATAGCGTCCCACCTGCCTAGTCCTATGCCGCGCCAGTAAGTGACGCCGACGGTCTGTCCTCCCGCGATGACGACGGCGTCTTGCGGCAGCAGCACAAGGCGCTCTTTGTAGCCCTTCATCATCGCGTGCTTTTCCAAAAAACCTTTGCGCAGAGCATGCAGGGAGTAGAGAGTGAACGGCAGCGTCAGGCCGAGGCAAACCAGTATCAAGAGAAAGGCGCGGCGGGGATTACCCTTCCCGCGCGTCACACGGCTCATGAAAAAGGAGGCCGCGAGCGGGGCCAGCGCGGGGAGCCCCGTCAGGAAGTAGCGCCAGTTGACGGTCGTGCTGTAGTTGAGAAAAAGCAGCAGCGTGCTGAAAAGCCCCACGGCCGCGAGCGCGAGCTGGGGGGAAAATCTCCTCTCCCGCCACTCCTTAAGAAAGGCGAAGGGCAGCGACAGGAAGACCGGCGGCGAAGTCATGAAGGAGAAGAGCAGAAACGGGAGCGCGTTGGAAAGCCTAACGGGATGGCGCGCGGCCTCGTCCCTCATAGTCTCGCGCCACCCGTACCAGGACGCGCGAAAGCCGCCCGCGTCCGTCCAGAACCACAGTGCAAACGGCACCAGCGCGAAGAGAAGAAAGACTATGATTGAGAGCGTGACCGCAGCCGCCTGCTTTCGACCAATCTTCCAGCCGCAGGCCAGAGGCGCAGCCACCAGCCATGTTCCGTAAAGGCCGACGGTCTCGCGCACGTTGACATCTGCGCCCAGCAGCCCTGCGCCGAGGAGCATCAGCCACAGGCGGCCCGTCTTAACCCCGCGCAGGTAGACGGTAATGCTTATCGCGAGCACCATCAGCGACGGAATCTCCGTCATCACCTGCCCGCTATAGACTATGTAGGAGGGCGACAGTGCGACCAGAACGGCCGCGATGGTCGCGCTTCTTTCCGAGCCCGTCACCTCGCGGGCCAGAGCCCAGCAGGCTACCGAGCCGACCACGCACGTCAACACCACCACGCCCTTGAACAGAAGGTAGGCGTCCGCAGCCTGTAGGCCGAACAGCGAGTGAGCAGCGCGCCATAGAGCGAAGTTCGCGAAGATGAAGAGCGAGCGGCCGAGCGCCATGGAAGAGGGAGCGCCGCGCAGAGAGAGAATCGTGTAATCGAGCGCGTCCCAGTCGCCTATGAACGGGTCTAGATAAAGAAGCGCCAGCAACAGGGAGAGTAGCGCGGGCGGAAGCCACCAGCGCCAGCTTCGCCATAGCCCCGCGCTGGCCGCCGGGTCATACATGACTTCGTCCGAAGTCCCGCCAGTGCTAATCAACCCGAACAATATTTTGCATCTTCCGGCCTGTTCTCAGGCAGAAGCATCTCCAGACGCGGCACGTCCTGCGTCGAAGGATCGTCATGAGGTCTTATCTCGAAGATTGTGTCCGAGACGCGCCGGAAGCGAAACCGCTTTTCCATCTCGGTCAGTTGTCGAATCTCCGCCAGTTGCCAGCCGCAGGGAGTCCACCAGCGGGGGTCTGCATCTATGAAAACCCTGCGGCCGCTATTCAAATATCTTTCTATCTCGGAGGGGAGCCTAGCGCCGGGCCAGCCCGCGCCCGTGCCAATAGCGTCCCACCTGCCTAGTCCTATGCCGCGCCAGTAAGTGACGCCGACGGTCTGTCCTCCCGCGATGACGACGGCGTCTTGCGGCAGCAGCACAAGGCGCTCGCCGTAATCCTTAGAGCGAGCGCGGCTCAAAGCGTACGAGTAATTGCCTGGCCAGTAATAGCTGCTGAAGAGAGCAGTGGCAAGCAGTACGCCTGTCATTACGGAGATGAATGCGCGCCTGCGACTGCCCGGAAGCGACTCCTGCGCACTCGTCAGGTAAGATCCGACCAGTGGAAGCATCGCCGGAAGACCCGTCAGCAGATAGCGACCGTTGAGCACCACGCTGTAGTGAATGATTAACGACAGGTTGGCGAGAAAGCCTATCGCTCCCAGCAGAAGAAGCGGCGTCAGGGAGCGCCTGCTCCACTCTCTCCACACCGCGAAGGGAAAGCTTACGAGAGCGACCGGCGCCGCCAGAAGGAAGTACCACATGAGCGGCCCCATGTTCGCCGGCCGCACGGGATGCCGCTTCGATTCCTCACGCAGAGCATGAAAGCTGGCCTCCCACTCGTAGCGATAATTGCCCACGTTCATCAGATAGAAGAAGCCGAACCCGCCGAGCGCGAAGAGGAAAAAGACCACGCAGGCGAGCGCGATTGTCATCAGCTCACGACGACCGAACGGCCACCCGCAGGCGAAGGGAGAAAGCACCAGCCACACGCCGTAAAGCGCAGTCGCCTCCCGCAGGTTGACGCTCAGGCCCATCAGCGCAGCGCCGGCTATCACCAGCCGCAAGCTTCTTCTTCTGAGGCCGCGCAGGTGAATGAGAAGGCTCACGCCCAGTAAAAGTATGGACGGAATCTCCGTCATCACCTGCCCGCTATAGATTATGTAGAAGGATGAAGTTGCCAAAAGGAGCGCGGCCACGCTCGCCGCCTCAACGGATTTCGCCAGCTCGCGCGTCACGCGCCACCAGACCATGACCGCCAGGGGGCTCTGCACGACGACCGCGTACTTGAAGATCAGGTAGGCTTTCTCCGGCGGGAGATTAAAGAGCGAGTGAGCCACGAGCCAGAGAGCGCGATTGTAGAAGATGAAGAGCGAGCGTCCCAGCAGCAGCGTCGAAGGCTTACCGTTTAGAGCAAGCACCGTGTAATCGAGCGCGTCCCAGTCGCCTATGAACGGGTCAATGAAGTATAGAGCCAGTGCGAGTGAGAGAAGGGCCGGGGGGAGCCACCAGGGCCATTCTGCAAGGAAGCCTTGCGCTTTGGCGTCCGGCATCTCAGTTGTGCGCGCGTTTGTCGTCCCGGTCGTTGATGGACTCGATCAGGTCGTTTTCAAAGGAGTCTTCGGGGCGCTTAATCATCGTCAGCTGGTTGCCGCGCTCGTTGTACTTAACCTCGTCCATGATGTTGTAGATGAGCAGCACGCCCCTGCCGGAAGCTTTGAAGAGATTTTCCGGGTCGCAGGGGTCCGGAATCTCCTGCACGTTAAAACCCTCGCCCTCGTCTTCGACGGTGAAGCGGCATTCTTTGGCGGAAAGCTCGGCCGTGATGCGTACGAGCTTTGACGGGTCGTTCTTGTTGCCGTGCTTGACTGCGTTGACGAAGGCTTCGTCTAAGGCGACGTAGAGGTTGGAGCGTTCCGGCTTGATGACGCCAAGGAGCGCTACGCGCTCGATTAAGTATTGCAGGACGCCGTGCATGAGCGATACGTCCGAAGGGAGCTCGAAATCAATCTTCTCCCGGATGTAGGGCAGCACCTTTAAATCTTCAACAAAGCGCAGCTTGTAGGAGAGCGTCTTTTCTACGATTGTGCGCAGCTCGTCATTGTTGTAGGGGGTTCTGACGAAGTTGGCCGCGCCCATCTTGAAGGCTTTAACTATGCCGGGCTTTTGCGCCTCGTCCGAGGAGACCACCACTGGGATGGCGAGGCGCTGTCGTTGAAGCTCCGACAGGATCTCCACGCCGGATTCGGTGTCGTCCGTCAGGTCAGAGATAATCAGGTCGAACTCGTCCAGGTCTGCGCGTATGATGGCAACCTCGCGGTCGTCGATTGCGACCACTTCATGCCCCAGCTCGCGCAGGACTTTCTCCAGCGCAGCGCGCAACTCGTCGTTATCATCGACGATGAGAATTCGTCGTCTATCCATTAACCTCTGTGCCGTTCGGACTTTTTCTTGTACGAGGCGGGCGATGCCCCCACAGTCTATGCCCATAGCGATGCGCTATACGCCGAAAAGGGGTCTCACGTTTCAAATAATATTCAATTTGCGCCAAAGGTAAAGGGCAAACTTGCGATTTCGCGGCGGCGGGCCCTCTGCGGCGGCTTTTCTTTTTCCACTTTTCCTTTTACCCTTTGCCGGAACCGATGCAAGTGACGGCTGAAAAAAGGGACGCGGCGAGGCGCACGAAGGGAGAACGCGCGGGCACAACGGAACGCGCCTACTGCTTCAGAGACCTCTCGCAATATCCCCTGAAAAAGCGCCTGATGATACGGGCGGCAGACCTTCTGTTCTATCTTTTGATAAAGATAATAGGTGGCTCCACGCGCTTTCGTGTGGAGGGCTGGGAGAACTGGGAGGCCGCCTCAAGAGACGGGCTGATTCCGATTTACACCTTCTGGCACGAGCAGGTCTTTCTCTCCACACACTTCTGGCAGCGGCGCCGCATCGTCGTCATGACCTCGCAGAGCTTTGACGGAGAATACATAGCCCGCTTCATACAGCGATTCGGGTACGGCGCGGCGCGCGGCTCCTCTACGCGCGGGGCCGTCGGCGCTGTCGTAGAGATGGTCAAGCTGATGCGCAAGGGGAGCCCGACCGCTTTCACGATCGACGGCCCGAAGGGGCCGCGCCGCGTAGCCAAAATGGGCGCGGTAATCTTAGCGAAAAAGACGGGCCATCCTATTCTGCCCTTCTCGATTACGCCCGCGCGCTACTGGGCCGCCGGCAGCTGGGATCGCTTCCAGGTCCCTCTGCCGTTCACGCGCGCGCTGGTGACAATCGCCCCGCCCATCTTCGTAGCGCCCGGCGCGGACGAGCGGGAGATCGAGGCAAAGCGTGAAGAACTGCAACGAGAGCTTGACCGCATCAACGAGCGCGGGCGGCAGTGGCGCTCTTGAACTTCGGAAACAAGTAGCGCGCGCCTTCAAGCGTGTAGTAGGATTCAAAAAACAGTTTTCAGTAATCAGCAATCAGTTTTCAGCAAAGACACAAACTGCTTTTAACTGAAAACTGAAAACTGGAAACTGAAAACTGCTTTTCATTCGGAGGCGAGATGATTAATCAGGAGCGCATCAAGAATCTTCTTCTGGAACTCGTACAGATCGACAGCCACTCGCGGAAAGAGCGCGACGTGGCCGAGCGCATCAAGAAATATTGCGAAGAGATGGGCGCGGAGGTGGAGATCGACGACGCTGGCGAAAAGGTAGGCGGCAACTCCGGCAACGTCATAGCCCGCTTCAAGGGTACCATCCCCAATGCCGAGCCTATTATGATGAGCGCGCACATGGATACGGTCGTCCCCGGCGAAAATGTTAAGCCGATTGTTGAAGGCGACATCATACGCACGGACGGGACAACGGTTCTCGGCGGCGACGACAAATCCGGCTGCGCCGTCATCATCGAAACCATCCGCTGCCTACAGGAGCAGAATATCCCGCACACGGACATAGAAGCCGTCTTCTCCATCTGCGAAGAGGTGGGCCTCCTTGGCGCAAAGCATCTGGACGTATCTGGCATACGCTCCAAGTACGGCATCGTCTTCGATTCCGACGATCCCGGCTTTCTCTTCACCAAAGGCCCTTCGGCCAATCACCTTGAGTTCAAGGTACACGGGCTGGAATCGCACGCGGGCGTGGCTCCTGAGTTCGGCATCTCCGCCATACGCATCGCGGCCGAAGCCATCAACAACATGAAGCTCGGGCGCATAGACGAAGAGACCACCGCCAACATCGGCGTTATACGGGGCGGCGAGGCCACTAACATCATCACGAACCTGGTTTACCTGAAGGGCGAGGCGCGCTCCCTGAGCGAAGAGAAGCTGAAAGCGCAGTGCGACCACATGGTCAAATGCTTCGAAGATGCCGTGGCAGGGAAAGAGGTCACGGTCGAAGGCAAGACTACGAAAGCCCGTGTCGAATCGACGGTCGAGGCGGAATATTACTCCATGGACGTGCCCGACGAATCGCGCGTCGTGCAGCTTGTGTTGCAGGCGGCGGCGCGCATGGGGCTGGACGTCAAGACTATGGCTTCGGGCGGCGGCTGCGACGCGAACATCTTCAACCGCAAGGGCATTGAATGCGCCAACCTGGGCACGGGGATGCGCGCCATACACACCGTCAACGAGTGGCTCGATGTCAAAGACATGTACGCCTCAGCCGAGATGACGCTGGAAATTCTGCGCCTCAACGGCGAGATGGCTATGAAGAAATAGTGAGTGGTGCATGGTGAATAGAAGAGCGGCTTTTATCTATTCACCATCTGCCATTTACTATTTACTCGCACTTCCGGCTTCTTCTGAGATATGATTCCGCATGTTATAAGTCTTCGCGGGCTTTAACCTTTGCCACTACCTAGACCCGGTTGAGTCAGAGCAAAAACAGTCGGCGGCGCGCGTCCATCATCGCGGTTCGGGTGCGCAAGAAATCGTATAAGAAAACGTTCTCCCCGCGCTGGCACTCCGGATAAAAACCTTTCGTCGGCAGTTTTGCTACAAGAGCAGATTTTAACTACCTTCAGGAGTTCAAAGATGAAGATCAAAGAATTTGGTTTGCGCCACGCGGCCCTCGTCCTGGCAGTTCTCACGGTCTTGTGCGGCGTCCAGAGCGCGGCGCTGGCGCAGGGGCACGGCGGCGGCCCCGGCGGCACCACCGGCGGAGGCGACATCAGCGGCGGCGCAAGTGGCGGCGGGACCGTCTCCACCCGCAGCGGGAGCGCTCCCACCGCCAGGCGTAACGTGCGGCGCGGCACCAGAAGACGCACGACTCCGACCACTCCGCCCACTACTAGTACTTCCCGCACCCCGCAGCCCACAGGCCCGAGCGCGGAGGAGCTGGATAGACAGGGCGACGCATTTTTTCAGGCCAAGCAGTACGACCGCGCTGCCGAAGTCTACCAGCGTCTTGTGCGCGTAACGCCGAACGACGAAGAGGCGTGGTTCGATTTGGGGAACGCTTTATACAACGCCGAGCGCTACCCGGAATCCGTGAGCGCCTATCAGAAGGCGGCGCAGCTTGACCCCAAGTGGGAGACCGCGCACTTCTATCTGGGCGATGCTTATCACGCGCTTCAGCGCTATCGCGAGGCCGCTTCATCCTACATAGACGCTATTAAGATTAAGCCGGATTACCAGGAAGCGCTCAAGGCCCTGGGCAGCACCCTGAACGAGCTTAAGATGTATACGGACGCGATTCCCTTTCTCAAGGAGGCCGTCAGGCTCAACCCGAACGACGACGACGCGCAGTTCTCTCTGGGCAACTCCTACTACAATTCCAAGCAGTACGCGGAATCCGTGGGGCCGTACCAGCAGGCGGCGCGCATCAGCCCGAAGTGGGCCACCGCGCACTGGTATCTGGCGGACGCTTATTACAATCTGAGGCGTATGCAGGAAGCCCTTAAAGAGTACGTTCTGGCGGGCGATCTTTATACGGAAGCCAAGCGGTACGAGGAGGGGCGCAACGTCTACAAGATAGCCCTTGAGATTGACCCGAACAATTCGGAAGCGCAGCTCGGCATGGGCAACACCTACTACAACAACAGCCAGTATGCCGAGTCAATTCCCTTCTATCAGGCGGCCACCCGCGCTAACCCGCGCTGGCCCGCCGCGCACTGGTATCTGGGCGACGCCTACTTTAACGTGCGCCGCTACGAGCAGGCCGCCGACTCTTACGAGCGCGCGGCGCAGCTTCAGCCCAACAACCCTGACATTCGCTACATGCGTGGCCGCACCTTCATCCTCCTTGGCAACCGCGAAGGCGCTATGGCGGAATACAGGGCGCTGAAAACGCTGGACGCGGCGAAGGCCAACAAGCTCCTCGCCATGATTAACAACCAGCAGGAGGAGGAGAACCACCCTTCGCGCACCGCCCCGCATAAAGCGGCGCGCTGAGCATCCTCTTTGCGCTACCATAAGGACGCCGCTTGCAGAAGCGAAACCCGCCTGCAAGCGGCGTCCTCTTTTTTACTCTCAATCCCGGGCGCGCCTGATAAATCTTCCCTCATGCCGAATAGATTGACGCGCGGCGCTCTGTCGTTGCAAACTTTCCCTCGCATCTCCCCCGCGCGAGCCTGAAGATGTCAGAGAGCGCCTTTCAAATCTCTTCTGAAAGGCGCGCGGGCTCTGCTTATAAGAGTGTGTGTTGATGACTGAAGAGTCGGAAGCTAACGTATATAGAAGCGGCTACGTGGCGCTGGTCGGGCGGCCGAACGCCGGCAAGTCCACGCTGCTCAACCGGCTCGTGGGAGAAAAGATTGCCGCCGTCTCCAACAAGCCGCAGACGACGCGCTATCGCATTGAAGGCGTGATTACGCGTCCCGCAGGCCAGATCGTGCTCGTTGATACGCCCGGCGTACACAAGCCCGGGTACCTGCTCAACCGCCGCATGATGGCCGCCGTTCACGAAGCCCTGGAAGGCGTAGACCTTGTCTGCCTGATACGCGACGCCTCGGCCCCTACGGGCAACGGCGACCGCTTCGTGCTCGATTTAGTCAAAGAGTCTGCTAAGCCCGCGCTCCTTCTGCTCAACAAGACCGACCGGCTTCCACATAAGTCGAAGCTTCTTCCCCTTATGGAATTGTACGCGCAGGAGTACGACTGGCGCGCGGTCGTGCCGCTCTCGGCGCTCAAGGGCGACCAGCTGGACGTACTGCTGGATGAGATGATTCTAAACCTGCCGGAGGGCGAGCCCATCTTCGGCGAAGACGAATTGACCGACCAGCCCATCAGAAATCTCATAGCGGAGATAGTGCGCGAAAAAATCCTGCACGCGACCGGCGAAGAGCTTCCGTACGTCACGGCTGTCATCACGGAAAAGTTCGAGCAGGAGCGCGAGGACTTCGCGCGCATCTACTGCGCCATCTTCGTAGAGCGCCCCACGCAGAAGAAGATAATCATAGGCCATCAGGCGGAGCGGCTGCGCGAGATAGGCACGCGCGCCCGTCAGGACGTGGAGCGCCTTCTGGGGCATCGCTGCCACCTTGAGCTGTTCGTCAAAGTCGAAGAGGGATGGCGCGACCGCGAGCACCTGCTCGACACGCTCGGCATACACGGCAAAGGCAAATGAGAGAAGCAGAAGACGCACAGGCCGAAGAGAGCGCCGCGCGCCTCTGGTACGCGCTGGACGTGCAGATTGAGCAGGCGGCCGCCGAGGCCGTTGAGTACGCTCTGATGGAAGCAGGGGCGCTCGGCACGGAGATAAACCAGCTTGGCCCGAACGCGCCGGTCGATGCCCGGGAAACCATCATCGTGACGGCCTACTTCGACTCAACGCCCGAACGTGAGCGCGTGCGCCTGGCGCTTCTTGACGCCCTGAGGCTGTACGATCTTCCCACCTCTTCGACGCGTGATATGAATCTGCGCGAGGTGGCAGACCGCGACTGGCTGGGCGAATGGAAGAAGTCCTGGCAGCCCGTACGCGTTGGCGAGCGGTTCATCGTCGCGCCGCCCTGGAGCGAGATTGGCGAATCCGAAGAACGGCTCGTGATAAGAATCGAGCCGGGCATGGCCTTCGGCACGGGCACGCATGAAACCACTCGCCTCTGCCTTGAAGCAATCGAAAAATATTTCGAGGGCGGAAGCTTTCTGGACGTGGGCACGGGCACCGGCATTCTCTCAATCGCCGCCGCGCTTCTACGCCCGGGAGCGCGCATAGAGGCCTGCGACACGGACGCGGACGCCGTGGAGATTGCGCGCGAGAACGCACGCCTGAACGGCGTCGCCGACCGCATAAGCTTTCTATCAGGAACGCTTGATGAACAGACGGCTTCTGCCGATTTGGTCTGCGCCAACCTGACCGCCGACGTGATCGTGCCGCTTCTGCCAGCGCTGATTTCCGCGACCTGCGGACGCCTGATTCTCTCAGGCATACTGGACTCGCAGACGGAACTCGTGCTCCGCCGCCTTCAGGAACTGGGCTTCACGCGGCGAGCGGAAGTCATCGCCAAGGGCGAGTGGGTAGCAATAATACTTTAATGCCGCGGCGCCGCGCGGCCTTCTGACTCTCTTCTTTATGTCTCGTCGTAGATTCTATGCGCCGCCGGAGGAGTTCCGGCGAGGACAGGGCGTGACGCTCGCGGCTGAAGAGGCGCAGCACATGCGCGGTGTGCTCAGGCTCAAGCCGGGCGACGAGGTTTTCGTCTTCGACGGGCTCGGGCGAGAATACCTGTGTCGCATAGAGAGCCTGAGGCGCGACGCCGCCACACTCGGCATTCTCGAAGAGGTTGAGGCAGCGAGCCCCGAATCCGCGCTTGATTTGACTCTGGCGCTCGCGCTCCTTAAAGGCGAGAAGTTTGACCTGGCTGTCCAGAAGGCCACGGAGCTTGGCGCGACGAAGATAGTGCCCGTGATGACCAAGCTCTCGGATATACGGCTGCGTGATGAGCGCGACGCGGAAAAGCGCACGGCTCGCTGGCGACGCATAGCCCTTGAGGCAGCCAAACAATCCGGCCGCGCACGTCTCCCCGAAATCGAAGAACCATTAGGCATCGACTCTCTTTTAGAGAACGCGGCGCAGGCCGGCGACGAACTGGCTTTGATGTTCGTCGAGCGCGGAGGCCGTAGCCTCGCGCAAAGCCCGGGCGCTTCGGCCGTGCCGCAAAGCCTCACGGCGCTTGTAGGCCCGGAAGGCGGCTGGACGGATGAAGAGATTCAACTGGCGCGCCATCACGACTGGGAAATCATAACCCTCGGCGGACGCATACTCCGCGCTGAGACCGCCGCGATAAGCATCACAGCCCTTCTTCAACACCTCTACGGCGACCTGAGATAATTGATTCATCGGTTCATTAATTCAATCTCTTCAACATCTCTCCGGCTCTTTCCCTGTCGCGTTTGATTTCAAAGGCCCAGGCGGGGTCGAAGGGGATTGCCAGGAGCGCTTTCAATTCTGCGCGGGCGCGCTCAGTGTCTAAGCATTCCAGTAGCAGCTCCGCGAAGTAAATTCGCGTGACGGTGTTCGAAGGTGCAAGGCGTACGGCCTCTTCAAAGTGCGCGCGGGCGCGATTCTTTCCGCCGCCCAAGATGCGCGGGAGCTTTGATTCGAGACGCGCCAGCACTCGCAAGGGGCCGGCTGCGTGATAGGCCGGGTCTATCCTGACGGCGCGTCCGAGCTCGCGCCTTGCGCCGAGCGCCGCCCGAAACGCGCCCGCAGGTTTCTCAAGCCTGGCCAGGAGGGCGAGGTTGACGCCCAGCCAGAAATGGCCTTCTACAAGCCCGGGTGAACTGCTCGCGGCACGCCTTCCGGCATCAACTCCCGCGAGATGATGCGAGCGGGCTTCCTGTTGGTCGCGCGCCTCCTGACCCAGGAAAAAGCGCGCGCGGCCCAGTCGCCACAGCGCTCCGTAATCGTCAGCCGCTTGCTCAAGAAGCTCAAGGCTTCGGCGCACGGAGCCGGTTTGCTCGCGCCCGTCGTAGAGCTTGTCCGCAATCGCCAGTATCTCTTCCGAACTTTCAGGCATAGAAACTTTGCCGGGCGACTTCAAAAACTTTGACTTGCCGCCCCGCGCGGGAGCAGAATAATGGCAGAGACGGAACGGATACCAGAAAGAATGGACGGCGACGGGCATCCACCCGGTCTTATTCTTTATCTTAAGAGACGAGAGCCGTCTCGTACAAAGGAGTCTAAGGAATGGCCTTGAGCAAGGATGACGCCGTCAAACGCGCGCGAGCAGATTTGGCAAAGCGCCTAGGCGTCTCTGATTCAGAGATAAAAGAGGAAGCCGTAGAGCAGGCGGACTTCCCCGACATGGCGCTCGGCGCGCCCGAAGAAGACGAGATGAGCGGCCAGATGATTACCTCCGGCTGGCGTATACGCCTGAACGCTTCGGGCAAAGGTTACGAGTACCGCGCCGGACGCGATCAACTCCGCCTCTACAACTACGAAGGCTCGAACTACAAGATATAAATGAGTAACCAGCGACCGCTTTTTCTTTCGCTGGCTGCTGACTGCTGATAGCTTTAAAGAGGTATTAAGATGAACCGGCAGAATTTCCCTAAGCATCTATTATTGGCCGTGGCGATAATCATGCTGGCCGCTATGGCCGGTCAGATTCGTCGCTGGCAGCGCGACTGGCATCCCAGACGCTCACGCACGGTCATTACCACGACGACCCGTACGACGAACGCGACGCGCCCGCGCGCGGCTGAAGTGCTCGTGCGCTTTCGCCCGGGCACGACCCTGGACAGAATCAAGTCGATTGCCCTGCGCCAGAACGACCGCATAGAAGACCGCATAGAGTCGGTCAACAATCTGGTGGTGATGGAGGACGCGGACGGCCTGGACGCGGAGTCTGTGGTCAACGGCTACCGAAACCTGCCGGACGTGGAGTACGCGGAGCCTAACTACGCCATCAACCTTGAGCCTGAGCCGGCGGGCGTGACTCCCCCGAGCTATCTAGATTCGGCCACTACGGGGCCGAACGACCCCATGTTCGGTGATCAGTGGTCGCTTCAGAATACAGGTCAGCGCGGCGGCCAAGCCAAGGCTGACATCAGCGCCCTGGCCGCGTGGGAAAAGACCAGGGGCAGTGACAAGGTGGTCGTGGCCGTCCTGGATAGCGGCGTTGATTACACGCACCGAGACCTTGTCAACAACATGTGGGTGCGTCCGCCCGACATGGCGCGTTACTCTGACGAGCAGATCGGCACGATTGACGACGCGCACGGCTTCAACGCCATAGAGAACACGGGCGACCCTATGGACGATAACGGCCACGGCACTCACTGCGCAGGCATCATCGGCGCGGAGGGCGATAACAACGAAGGCATCTCGGGCGTCAACTGGAAGGTCGAGATAATGCCCTTGAAGTTTATGAACGCCAATGGGTCAGGGACTACCAAGGATGCTATCAAGGCCATCAACTACGTGATTGAGCGCAAGCGGGCGGGCGTTCCGGTTCGAGTCATCAACGCAAGCTGGGGCTCAACCGCGAAGTCACAGGCTCTGGAGGACGCGATTCGCGAAGCGGGCGACGAGGGCATTCTCTTTGTCGCGGCGAGCGGCAATTCGAGCGCCGACGCAGACCGCTCGCCGCATTATCCTTCGGGCTACAACCTGCCGAACGTCATCTCTGTGGCGGCCCTGAACCGCAACGACGAGCTGGCCTCCTTCTCGAACTACGGCGCAAAGACCGTGCACGTTGCCGCGCCGGGCGCAGAGATTCTGAGCACCTGGCTGAACGGCACGTTCGAAGAGCATTCGGGAACCTCCATGGCTACGCCCGAAGTCGTAGGCATAGCGGCGCTCGTGCTCTCTCTTGAGCCGGACATTTCGGTCAAGCAACTGCGCCAGCGATTGATGGATGCGACAGACCCTTTGCCTGCTCTGAAAGGGAAAGTTGTCACGGGCGGGCGCATCAACGCGGCCCTGGCAGTCGGCGCAAAGTAAAATTCCAAAGCTTCATTGAGCCATAACCATACGCGGCGAAAGAGAAGATTAACTTCTTTCGCCGCGTCTTTCTGTTCTTAACTTGCGTGCGGGGGCCGAATGTGTGATGATTTGTCTTTCAGGAGAGCAGGCAGGTTTCATCCTTTTATGAGTCCTGATCTTTTAAGGAGAGAAGAGAGTGAAAGCGGAATTAGAGCAGTTAATCGCTTTGCAAATCGCAGACACAAGCATACGTAGACTACAAACTGAATTAGATAGCATCCCTCAAAGGCGCGCTGATATCGAAAAAGAATTCGAGCAGCGCGCCTTTGAAATTCGGGCCATAGAAATGCGGCGCGAGGATGCACGGCAAGAGCGCGCGCGGCTTGAAACGGAGTTGCAGGAGCAGCGCGCACGCCTTGAGCGGGCCGAGCGAAACCTGATGTCTTCGCAGAACGAGCACGAATATACGGCGGCGATTCGTGAGGCGGACGCCGCGCGCAAACAGATTTCCCAGCTTGAGACGCAGACGCTCGAAAAGATGGAGACGCTTGAGCA
>DASVVZ010000347.1:0-12644 GCA_036389875.1 Pyrinomonadaceae bacterium | reverse complement strand
CGGCGCGGCGCGCGGTGTGGAGGCCGCTGTGGGAGCTGCCGCGGCGCTTCGACCTCATCTGGCCGCTGGCGCGCCGGATGACTCTGGCGCGCTACCGCGGGTCGGCGCTCGGCGCGGCCTGGGCCGTGCTGACGCCCGTCGTGATGATCGCCATCTTCACCTTCATCTTCGCGGGCATCTTCGGCGCGCGCTTCGGCGCGAGCGGCTCGGCGTGGGATTACGCGATTTATCTCTTCTGCGGCGTGCTCCCCTGGACAGCCTTTCAGGAATCCGTCCAGCTATCCTCTCAGACGATCGTCTCTCACTCAAACCTGGTCAAGCGCGTAGTCTTTCCCCTGGAGATACTGCCGGTCTCGCAAGTCCTTTCGTCGCTCGCCAATCAGATGTTCGGTACAATCGCGCTGCTTCTGGCCACGCTCATCATAGAAAGAAGGCTGCACGCGACGGCCCTACTGCTGCCCGTGGTAGTCCTGCCGCAGGCGCTGGCCATGCTCGGCGCATCCTGGCTGGTCGCGAGCCTTGGTCTTTTTTTGCGCGACCTGGTGCAGGGGATAATGCTGCTGCTGATGGCGTGGATGTACCTGACGCCCATCATCTACCCGGAATCAATCGTGCCTGAGCACTTCAGGCCATTCATCAACGCCAACCCTTTTACGCCGCTCATCAGGAGCTACCGGCGAATCCTGCTCGAAGGCGCTATGCCGGACTGGTACGGGCTCTGCTATTTCGCGGTCTTCGCCGTCGTCTGCTTCATCTTCGGTTACTGGTGGTTTGCGCGCACGCGGCGCAGCTTCGCCGACGTTATCTGAGGCGCGCGGCTTTAACCGGCTAAGTCCTGAAGTAAACGTATCTTCATGTAAAAAGAGCTTCCGGTAAAGGGCGTTGACACTCGCCGTTGGCGCATGTTAGCGTACAAAGTCACGGCCTTTTCACGGGGGCCGTGTACGAATCAGACGGTGCGTCATCCTAAGCGGGCGCGTTTAAGGCTTTGGGATCGAGACCATGCGCGCCGCCCCACCGCTCGTGTTCGTAAACTTCCCTGTAGAGTTCAAGAGAGACATTCGACTCCTGATGGGCTTCGATAAAACAAAGGTTATACGTGCGGCTGAGAAGTTCCTTTCACAGGGCAAAATCCCGGCGGCCATCAAAGAATACGAGAAGATCGTAGAGGAAGACCCGGACGACTTCACTACGCTCAACATGGTTGGCGACCTCTATGCGCGCTCGGGCGACAAGCAGGAGGCCGTCAAATGCTTTGCGCTCATAGCCGAGCACTATCGCGAGCAGGGCTTTAATCTCAAGGCCATCGCGATGTACAAGAAGATCGACCGCATGCAGCCCGGCAGCCCGGAGATGGCGGCCAAGATGGCCCCGCTCTACGAGGCTCAGGGCCAGTCGGTGGAAGCCCGCGCCAGCTACCTGATCTTAGCGGACAGCTACGCGCGCTCGGGCCAGTCGCAGAAGGCGCTTGAAATCCTGCGCAAGATAGCAGACCTTGACCCGAACAACGTCGAGATACGGCTCAGACTCGGGGACGGATTCCTGCGCGAGGGATTCAAAACAGACGCCGCGGAAGCCTTTAAGCAGGCGGGCGCGCACTTCTTCGCACGGCAGAAGAACGAGCGCGCGCTCGAAGCATACAACAAGGCGCTGGAGATCGTTCCCGAAGAC
The DNA here is from genome assembly GCA_036389875.1 of Pyrinomonadaceae bacterium. Taxonomy (GTDB): domain Bacteria; phylum Acidobacteriota; class Blastocatellia; order Pyrinomonadales; family Pyrinomonadaceae; genus JACVRN01. The sequence goes on along the minus strand of DASVVZ010000347.1, from coordinate 10,973 downwards.
CGAGAAGCATTGAGCGGAGTCGTGGAGGCGCAGCGAAAGCTCGGCGCAGCTTACGAGGCCGCGGAAGTTCTGGAACGCGCACTGAGCACGCACCCGGAGGACGTGGAGCTTCTCTCCATGCTCGCCTCAACCTACGTGGATGCGGAAGACCCCGTCTCCGCAGAGCGCGCCACGCTTGAGCTGGTCAGAAGGGAAGCGACCAGTTACCCGCGTTTTACGGAAGTGGCCCGCCTCTTCCTGAAGAAGAATGAAGTTGACAGGGCCGTGAAAAACATCGCGGGCATCACCGAGCAATCGCTCGTCGCAGGCGAGGACGCGCAGGTGATGGAGCTGCTGAATGAAGCCCTGGCGCAGAACCCGGAGCACCTTGATGCGCTGCGTCTTCTCTTCCGTCTTCACACTTGGCATCACGATGAACGCGGCATGCGGCTCACGCTCGAAAGAATGATAGAGTCGGCGCGTGCCGCGGGACAGGCGGACGAAGAGCGCCGCGCGCTCATGCACCTGGTGCGCCTCGTGCCGGATGACAAGCACAACATACGACGGTTGGAAGAACTGGGCGGCTCGCTTGATGATTCGGAGGATCAGCTATACACGGCTGAGGCCGCGCGCAATGAGGTTCCGACTTTCGAGAGCTTCATGGGGATGAACGAGCAGCCGCCGGCCGAAGCCCCCGCAGAAGAGCAGGAGGCTGCAAACAATCAGGCTTCGTCAATGGAGTTCGAGTGGAATTCCGTGACGCAAGAAGAATCCCAGACGCCGCAGGCCGACCCTACATCTTCTTTCGCAGACCTGAACGATTGGAGTGACACTGGCGCGCGGGAATCACAGCCCGCCTCCACAGGCTTCAACGAGTTTGACTTCAGCGCCCCGTCGCAGTCCAGTCCGGCAGCGGCAGGACAGCCGGGAGCGCCCGCCGAAGGCGTAGACCGCGCGGCCATTCTCAAACAGGAGCTTGAGAGCGTAGATTTTTATATAGCGCAGGGCTACTCGGACATAGCAAGCGACACGCTCAACATGATAGAGCGGCAGTTCGGAGCGAGCCCCGAAATCGAAGCTCGCCGCAGCCAGCTTCAAACGGCTGCTGCTTCTTCCTCTTCCGATTTCTCTTTCGCTGAAGCCGCGCCGCCGCCGCAGTCGCAAGCTCCGGTTGAGACATCAGAGGGAGTCGAGTTCACAGGCTTTTCGCGCTATGACGTGGCGGAGGAAGTGCCGCAACCCGCAGCCCGGGACGAGGACGAAGTGGACGCCGCTTTCACCAGCCTGGCGGGCTGGGACATGCCGGGAGAGGCCCAGCCTTCGCAGGAAGCCACGACAACGCCGCCGCCTCCCGCTCCTGCTGCTGCTCCGCCTTCTGCTCCTGCTCCTGCGGCATCCGCGCCTGCGGTGCAGGGTATTGACCCGGGGCTGGCGGCTGTCTTTGACGAGTTCCGCACGGCGGTCGAAGACGAGTCCACCATGCCCACGGACGAGGATTACGAGACGCATTACAACCTGGGGCTGGCCTACAAGGAGATGGATTTGGTTGACGAGGCCGTCGAAGAATTTCAGATGGCGGCCGGAATGGTCTCGCCGCAGGACGGCACCCCGCGTTATCTTCAGTGCTGCAACCTGCTCGGCCACTGCTTCATGCAGAAGGGCATACCGCGACTTGCAGCCATGTGGTTCAGGAAGGGGCTGGAGGCTCCCGGCCACACGGAGGACGAGTACCAGGCGCTGCGCTACGAGCTGGGCATAGCCTACGAGCAGATGGGCGAGCTCGATAAGGCCATAGACATTTTCACGGAAGTCTACGGTATAAACATCTCCTACAGGGGCGTTTCGGAAAAGCTGCGCGAGCTGCAAGCGCAGAAGACAAGCCAGTAAAAGCAGCTTTTAGTTCTCAGTTTTCAGTTAAAAGCAGGCCTTTGTTCCTGCTGAAAACTGAGAACTAAAAACTGAAAACCCTCTCCCTACTTGTCACTTGTCACTTCTTTATTTACTATTTACCGGAAATGTCTGCGCGAATAACGGTCATCTTCTACATTGTCCTGTGCCTGGAGGTCGGCATTGTGCTGACGTTCCTGCCTTGGATTCACGTCCTGCCGTTCCTGCCATCGTTCGGGCTGGGCGATTGGGGCGACAATTTTTTCCTGCTTTACGCTTCGCAGAAGATGGGCTTGCAGGGCTTGAGGCCGATGATTTCGTCTGGTTGGGTCAGAGGCGCAGTGAGCGGCCTGGGAGTCCTGAATCTGGTGATAGCCTTCTGGGAGATAACCCATTTCAAGCAGACCGTCCGCGCGCTCCAGACGGGAACAAACGTTATCCCTCGAACCGAAAAGGATGGCGCTCAACCTCCGACAGCCGATTCTCTACCTGATAACGGGCGGCGAGACGACTCGCCAAACCGCGCCGGACAGCCCTGAGTTCAAACGCATTCTGGAGCTAATCCGAGCGGCCGCCATCGCAGGCGTAGACCTCGTACAGCTACGCGAAAAGAGTCTTTCCGCTAGAGTCCGGTTCGAGTTAGCCGAACGGGCCGCCGCCATCACCGGCCGGAGCCCGACGCGCCTCGTCGTCAACGACCGCGCAGACATTGCGCTCTCGGCCGCCTGTGACGGTGTTCACCTAACTACTCGCTCTCTCAAAGCCGACACAATCAGAGCGGTCTTCGGCCCGGACTTTCTCATAGGAGTCTCCGCTCACTCTCTGGAAGAAGCGCGCGAGGGGCGCGACAGGGGCGCGGACTTCGCCGTCTTCGGCCCCGTCTTCGACACGCCTTCAAAGCGCGCCTACGGCCCCGCGCTCGGCCTTCAAAAACTGGAAGCCGCCTCAAGCCAGCTTTCGTCCTTTCCCCTCATAGCCATCGGCGGCATCACGCTGGAAAACGCGCAGCGAGTCTTGCGTGCGGGCGCAAGCGGCATCGCGGCCATAAGGTTATTCAGCGACACGAATAACCTGGAAGAGATAGTGCGTAAGATAAAAGAAGGGCAAAAGTAGAAGAGAGAGAGAAGCAAGCCTGCTTCTCTCTCTCTTCTACTTTTGCCCTTTTACTTTTGCCTTTATTCCGACGGGATGGGCACGCGCTGAGCCATCTGTGCAAGCTCTTTGGCGCGCGGCAGAAGGTCTATGGCCTTTATTATCTGCGGGTCATCGTGATTGAAGACCTGGAACGCGGTCGTAGTGCCGTAAGCAGCCGTCGCAAGCTCGTAACGCAACTGGCGCTCTATGAAAGCGCGCTCTTTATCCAACGTCGCCGGGCTTATCTTGTAATCCGTCTTAGTCGCTACGAAATCCTTGAAGGCCTTGAAGAGCGCATCCGTGACGGTGAAATCCGTCGTCTTGAGGTCGGAGCGATAATCTATGCCGCGTTGCAGCTTGTACTGCTCAAAGCCCGCCACGCGGCCGCGAGACACCTCAAGCGCGAAGGCAAACGTAGGGTCAACCAGCCGCTGCTGCGCGCCGGAAATCAGGCGGGGCTTGACCGACTCGTCCGGCATGATGCCGCCGCCGCCGTAAACCGTGCGGCCCGTATCAGTGCGGCTTTCAGGGCCGGTGGGCTGCTGCTGCGGCTGATTCTCCGTGCGATACGAGCCGCCGTTGGTGTAGTAATCGTAGAAGCTTGAGTTTGAATAGTCGCGCTGAATCAGTCGCCCGGAAGGCGTGTAGTACTTGGCAATCGTCAGCATCAACGCCGAGCCGTAATCCACCGGAAACGGAATCTGCACCAGTCCCTTGCCGAAGGTGTTCTCGCCGACGATGATGGCGCGGTCGTGATCCTGCATCGCGCCCGCCACGATTTCCGAGGCGGAAGCCGTGCCGCGATTAACCAGCACTACGAGCGGGCTTTTATCCGGCGCTTCGTTGTCGGCGAGGTAGGTCTCAGAGCTTCCGCGCACGCGCCCCTTCTGCGTCACTATAAGCTGGCCGCGCCTGAGGAAAATGTTGGCGACCTTGACCGCCTGATTCAGCAGGCCGCCGCCGTTGCCGCGCAAGTCCAGTATCAGCATCTGCATGCCCTGCTCGTGTAGCCTGTCAAGCGCGACCCGGAACTCGTCCGCCGTCGTGGTGTTGAAGCCGCCCGTCATAGCCACGTAGCCTACGCCGGGGCGAATCATGTAAGCCTCAGGGATCGACGGCTGCGGAACGGCGTCGCGCGTAATCTCTACGGTCTCTGTGCGGCCGTCCAGGTGCTCGACCGTAACTTTGGCAACTGTCCCACGGGGGCCGCGCAGGTTCTCTCTCACCTGCCCGTAAGGCTTGCCCACCATTGACTGGCCGTTGATGGCCGTGATTTTGTCGCCGTAGCGAAGCCCCGCCCGATAGGCCGGAGAATTCTCGAAGGTCGCGCGGATGTAGGTGTTGACCGTGTCGGCCGTGCGCAGGTCGCCAATCGTAGCGCCTATGCCGAAGTACTCGGAGCGCTGGTCTGTGCGAAACTCGTCGAACTCCGCCCGGTCGAAGTAGTTCGAGTGCGGGTCAAGCGTGCGCAGCATTCCCGTAATAGAGGATTTGAAGACGGAGTTATAATCCAGCTTGTTGCCGTCAACATAGTTGTCCTGAATCACGGTCAGGGCTTCTGCCAAATCGTTCTCTATATCCTCGCTGGTGACGGGGCCTGAGCCGCGCTCGCCCCGCCCTGCGCTTTTATCTGAAGAAGACCTCGCGGCGGGAGCGCCCTGCGCAACCTCCTTGGCAGGCTTGCCCTGCTGCGCATGAATGAAAACGGGCAGCGCTATCGCTAGAATCAGAATGGCGCTCAGCGCAAATTGAAATCTGTTCCTCACGCTTGAAAATCTCCTTAAAAACCTTCGCGGCCTTGTCCGATTTGGAAGGATGCCCAAAAAATTGCAGGCCGAAGAATTTGCTGTGACTCGTAGTATAACACGGGACTTAGGGGAAGACCTTTGGCCCCGGCTTGTAGTACGAAAAGAACGGCTCGCCGGTTGCTATCCTTCTGTGCGAAAATTCCTGAGCTATGAGTAATCCTGAAGCCAATCGGTTGCCCGTCGCTTTGTCCATAGCGGGTTTTGACCCTTCGGGCGGGGCCGGGCTGGTCGCGGACATCAAGACCTTTACGGCCTTCGGCTGTTTCGCCACGGCCGCCGTCACCAGCCTGACTTTCCAGAACACGGTCGGCGTCTTCGGCGCGGTCAATCAAAGCGCCGAGACCGTGCGCGCACAGGTTCTGCCCGTCCTGGAAGATTTCCGTGTGGACTCTGCCAAAACGGGCATGCTGCCCAGCCGCGAAGTTATAGAAGAGGTCGCGCGTCTCTTTCGAGAAGCGCCCCTGCCCGCGCCCGTTGTCGATCCCGTGGTGCGCTCCACTTCCGGCTACGACCTGATCGACGACCATGCGCTGCGCTCGCTCATAGAGCAGCTTCTGCCGCTCGCCAGAGTCGTGACGCCGAACATCCCAGAAGCCGAGCGCATCACCGGCCTGAGAATCAGAGACGAGCAGGGGATGCGCGAAGCCGCCCGGCTCATGCGCGAGATGGGCGCGCGTTGCGTCCTCGTCAAAGGCGGCCATCTTGAAGGCGACGCGCTGGATTTATTGGACGACGGCGGGCGAGTTCAAATCTTTCGCGCCGAGCGGATCGAGACCACTTCCACGCACGGCACGGGCTGCACGCTGGCCGCCGCCATTACGGCCGGTCTGGGCCACGGCCGCAGCCTCGAATCGTCGGTTGCCGCCGCCAAGCGCTTCGTCACAAACGCCATCCGTCGTGCGCCCGGACTCGGCCACGGCCACGGCCCCATAAACAATGCAGAAGTCCGCGGTGCGGAATGATGAATGACAGGAAGGATTCACGCTTGAATGCTCTCTCTCTTTACATGCGCCTTCTGCACGCTGCATACATCACTGCTCTATCGTCACCTTCTCCATAGTGACGGGCTGCGTGGGCTTGTCGTTTGAGCCGGTCTGAGTGGTGGCGATGGCGTCCACCACGTCCTCGCCTTCCGTGACGCGGCCGAAGATGGTGTAGTTTGGCGGAAGCGGATTGTCCTGGTGCATGATGAAGAACTGCGAGCCGTTGGTGTTCGGGCCGCGATTGGCCATAGCAACCACGCCGCGCTTGTAGCCGCCGCGATAAAGCTCCGACTTCGGGTTAATCTCGTCGTTAAAGGTCCCGCCCCATGCCGATTCGCCGCCGTAGCCCATTCCGAGCGGGTCGCCTCCCTGAATCATGAATCCCTTGATGACGCGGTGAAAGATGACGCCGTCGTAGTAGCCGCGCTCTACCAGCAGTCGAAAGTTCTCCGTGGTCTTGGGCGCTTCCTCTTCCAAAAGCTCGAACTTAATCGTCCCCTTGTTTGTCTGTAATACTGCCGTACGATTTGCCATATGGTCTCCTTAAGCGTTGATGATGAATTTTTCTATGGCCTGAGCCACGCCGTCTTCGTCGTTGGCGGCCGTGACGTGAAAGCCAGCTTTCTGGCTGAGCAGGCGGGCGTCCGCGTTTCGCATCAGGACGCCCGTGCCCGCGTATTCCAGCATCTCAAGGTCGTTGAAATTGTCGCCCACGGCCATCACTTCCGAGCGCTCCAGGCCCGCCTCGGCAGCGGCTGCGGCCACGCCTGTTCCCTTTGAAGCTTCCGGGTTAAGCACGTCAATGAGTGCAAAGTCCGTCCTGGTGTAGAGGGTTGCGAATACTTTGACGCTCGTTCCAAGCTCGCATTTCAAAGCCTCGCCCAGAGCCTCCATCGCCGCGCAGGTGCCCGAGTAGGTGATGTGTACGGGCGCGTGGTCCAGGTAATCTTCCAGAGACTCTACCTTGCGCACGCTCTCTTCCGCCTCGTCGCCGTGAATGCGGCGCGACCATTCTATGTAGCGACGGAAAGCGTGATTGTCGTCGTTGATGTGGTCGTAGATCAGGACTCCGGCCCCGTGCGGGTCATCGGAAATCATCGCGTCCAGGCCATGCTCGCGCCCTATGCGCAGAACTTCCCGCGCCTCTCTTAAGGGCAGAAGCCTGACCGACACCGTCTCCAGCGTGCGCGCGTGCTTGGTGAGCGCGCCGTTGTGCGAGATGACCGGCGCGTCCAAGCCCATAGAAAGAGCCAGAGGCCGCGCATCACGAAAGCGCCGCCCCGTGACAAAGGCCACGCGCACGCCAAGGGCGCGCGCCTCTTCGATAGCACGGCGGTTGCGCTCAGACACTTCGCCGCGAGAGTTCAGAAGCGTCCCGTCCAAATCCAGTGCGAGTAAACGTATAGGCATTCGAGACCGAAAGGGTACATGAAGAGACAGGTAAAAGTAAAAAGGCCAAAAGCGGGTGCAGCATATTTGCTACAGGTGACGGAAATTTCGTGCGAGAGTTATGATGAGAGAGAAGCTTTCAGGCGGTCTGCCCGGGGGCATAATCCGAAGCCCGGTTTCGTTACGTATCTCAACTGTTGAAGGGAATCCTTGAATGAACGTTTCACATCTGGAATGCGCAGCTTGTCATGAAACTTACGAGGCACGTCGCTTGCTGAATCTGTGCGAGCGCTGCGGAAAGCCTTTGCTGGTTCGTTACCACCTGGAGCGCGCCGCGCAAACTTTGACAAAGGAATCCCTGAGGAAGCGCGGGGCTAGCCTCTGGCGCTACCGAGAGGTGCTGCCCGTAGAGCGCGACGAGCACATCGTCAGCCTGGGCGAAGGCTGGACGCCGCTCCTCCCTGCGCCGCGCCTGGCCGAGCGCACGGGGCTGCGCGAGCTTTACATAAAGGACGAATCGCAAAACCCTACGCAGAGCTTTAAGGCCAGAGGGATGACTGCCGCCGTTTCAATGGCGCTCGAATTGGGGGCGGGCAAGCTGGCCGTGCCTTCGGCGGGCAACGCTGCCGGAGCGCTTGCGGCTTACAGTGCGCGAGCGGGGCTGGAGGCGCACATCTTCATGCCGCGCGACACGCCGCTCGCAAACGTTGTCGAATGCCGCGAGACGGGCGCGCACGTGACGCTTATCGACGGGCTCATCACGGACTGCGGCGCGGCAGTTGCCGAGAGGAAAGAGCGCGAGGGCTGGTTCGACGTTTCCACCCTCAAGGAGCCTTACAGGGTCGAGGGCAAGAAGACTCTGGGGTATGAGCTGGCGGAGCAAATGAGCTGGACTCTGCCGGATGTCATCATCTATCCGACGGGCGGAGGCACGGGGCTCATAGGCATGTGGAAGGCTTTCGACGAGATGGAAGCCCTCGGCTGGATAGGCGAGAAGCGGCCCCGAATGGTCTCTGTACAGGCGGAAGGATGCGCGCCTATCGTCCGCGCCTTCGAGGAAGGGAAGCGGTTCGCAGACGAGTTCCCGGATGCGCAGACGGTGGCTTCGGGCCTGAGGGTTCCGCGAGCCATAGGCGACTTTCTTATTCTGGATGCGCTGCGGGCATCTAAGGGCGCGGCAGTCGCCGTCAAAGACGAAGAGTTGATTGCCGCCACGCGCGAGATAGGCGCAAGCGAGGGACTCTTCGTAGCGCCGGAAGGCGGTGCCTGTCTGCCGGCGCTGAGAAAATTGATGGCGAGCGGTGAAATAGGCCCTCACGAGCGCGTGGTTCTCTTCAACACGGGGGCCGGCGTCAAGTACATAGAGAGTTTCGACGCTTCTTGATCGTCAGTCACACAGGATTCCGGAGGAAGCTTTACACATGATAGTTCGTAAGAGCCTGCTTCTAGTCCTGCTGCTTGTTTTCGGAGCGGCGCAGGCGCAGCAATCCCCACAGGCCATCAGAGGCGGGATGAGCGAGACGGAGCGCGCGCGCTTTGAGGGCCTTCGCACGAGTGGCTTTGACGCTCTGTACAATCTGGATTACGAGACGGCGCAGAGCGCCTTCAAAGAGATAGAGAGACTTTTCCCTGACCATCCGGCCGGCCCGCAATTTCAGGCCGCGCTCCTCTGGGCACGCGTGCTCAACGAAACGCGTCGCTTGCAGTCTTCGCTCTACGGCTCGGACGAGTTTTACGAAGGCAGCGAAGACAAAGTGGACGCGCGCGTGGTGGACGAGTTCAGGGATTACACGCGGCGCGCCCGCCTGCTGGCCGAGGCCCGCCTGAAGCGCGACCCGAAGGACGTGGAAGCGCTCTACTTTCTGGGCTCGACCGAAGGGCTCAAAGCAGCCTTTGCCGCGGGCGTTCAGAGAAGCTTCATGTCCGCGCTCAGAGACGGCCAGCGTAGCGTTGACCGCCATCGTGACGTGGTGAAGCTGGACCCTTCGTTTCTTGACGCGGAGCTGACCATAGGGCTCTACGATTACGTGGTGGGAAGCCTGCCGCTTCCGGTCAAGCTGGTGGCCAGCCTGACGGGCGCTCGCGGCTCTCGCAAGCGCGGGCTTGAGACACTGGCGCGCGTGGCTAACGAGGGGCGCTGGGCGCGCGACGATGCCAGGGCGCTCCTGATTGTGCTCTACAAACGGGAGCGGCGATTTACGGACGCCCTCAAGCTGGCGCGCGAGCTTGGAGAAAAATACCAGCGCAACTACCTGTTCAGGCTTGAGGCGGCGGACGCGCTCTCTTCGCAGGCTGGCATAGAGCGCGCGGCTGGAAAATCCGCAGAGGCCGAGAAGCTTGAGCGCGAGGCCTTCTCAATCTTCGACGCGATCCTGCGCGAAAAGCCTCAGCGTGGCAGCGCTCTTAGCCGCGCCCAGGACCAGATACATTTCCAGTACGGCGAAACGCTTATGTACGCGGGGCTGTACGAGAGGGCCGCGAAAGAGTATATGGCGGCTACTATTGTCGCTGGCGCAGAAGCGGGCCTCGTCACACAGGCGCATCTTCGCGCCGCGCAGAATTTTGATCTGGCCGGAAGAAGAAACGAGGCGCTCGCGCAATACCGCGTTGTCGTCAACCGGCCCGACATATACGATTCGCAGGAAGAGGCCAGGCGCGGCCTTCGTGAGCCGTATAAATTGAAGCAGGAAACAAAGGCCGCATCTAAGGAAGAATAGGCCGCGAGGTCAAAACGAGATGAAGAACAACGGAACGAGCATGAGGGCTGGAGAGTCAAGGCCGCGCAGGCTCTTGCTGTGCCTGGACGGAGTGCCGCTTGAGGTGATGAAGGCGGCGAAGGGACGCGGCCTCTTCGACAATTTCAACGCGCCTTCGCGCCTGCTATCGCCTTTCCCCACCATGACGAACATAGCGCTCTCGGCCATGATGCGGGCGTCCGCCCCAATGGGCTACGAGAGCCTCTATTTTGACCGCAAGGCGCGGGAGATGCGCGGCGGCGTGGGCAAGTACATAGGCCGACGCACGCCCGACAAGGTTCCTTCGAGCTACATGGACGAGCTGGATTATCAGGAGCCTCTGCCCTTCGAGTACCTGGTTTACGTTGCGCCCGAGATGGTCTGGCGCGCGGACATGCGCCGCTTCCGCGAGCGATTTCACGAAGCCCCGCAAACGCGCGACTATTTCGCTTTCCTCAAGGGGACGGACGGGTTGCTGCACATACGCGGGCGAGAGCGGCTGGACGTGGCGCTCGTCTCGCTGGACAAAATCCTGCGCGACATTCAGGCGGGCTCCGGGAGCGAGACGGAAATCGTGGTCTTCTCCGATCACGGTATGAATCTGGAAGAGAATCGCCGCGTGCATCTTCAGACTCACCTGCGCCGAAATGGCTATCAGATTACGGACAAGTTCCAGGAGCGCGCGTCGCGCCGCGTGGCGCTGCCGGCCTTCGGCCTCATAGGCTTCTCCGCGCTCTACTGCGCGGACGAAGAGGCGGCCTCTTCGTTAGCGGATTCGCTCTCAGAACTCGAAGGCGTTGATTTTTCTCTCTTCAGCGAAGGCGAGGGCACCGTGTGCGTTCGAGGAGAGAAGGGAAAGGCGCGCATTCACCGCCGCCGTACGGAGGGCGGCGATGTCTCCTACCGCTACGAATTGCTTGAGAACGACCCGCTGCAATTAAGTGGGATTGCCGACAAGCTCTCTGCCGAAGGCGAGATGAGCGAAGAGGGTTTCGCCTCAAGTGAAGCGTGGCTCAGGCACACGCACTCGCACACCTACCCGGACGCGCTTGAGAACC
>DASVVZ010000346.1:0-13390 GCA_036389875.1 Pyrinomonadaceae bacterium | reverse complement strand
ATGTCATATTGAACTCTGCGGGCAACGTCACCTTTAATCCTACGCTTGAGAGCGCGCTTCGCACCAACGTGGTAGGCACGCAGAACGTCATCAAGTTCGCGCGCCGCATGAAGCGGCCCGCGCTGATACACGTCTCGACCTGCTTCGTTGCGGGCAATCGTACCGGACCGGTCTGGGAGTCCGACCCCGTCATAGGATATTTTCCGCGCCGCGAAGAGCCCGAGATGGCGGGCGTGGAGTTTTCCGCTGAGCACGAGATACGCGACTGCGCCAAGCTGGCCGAGCGCGTGCGCGAAGAAGCCAAGGACGCCATGAACGTCGCTCGCTTCCGCGAGCTCGCGCGCAAGCGACTGATTGAAGAGGGACGCGACCCCGACGATCTGGATGCCATGGGCCTGGCCGTTGCGCGCGAGCGGAAGGTGTGGACGAGGACGCGCCTCACAGACCTCGGTATTGAGCGCGCCGCCTACTGGGGCTGGCCAAACATATACACTTACACCAAGAGTCTAGGCGAGCAGCTTGTGGCAGCGCAGGCCGACATAGTTCGCTCGATTGTACGTCCTTCGATCGTAGAATCGGCCCTCTCTTATCCGTTCCCGGGCTGGAACGAGGGCTTCACCACGACCGCGCCGATTATCTTCATCACGCTCAAGGGGCAGACGAAAATCCCCGCGAACGAAAAGCTCATACTGGATATCACGCCCGTTGACCAGGTGGCCGCGGTGATGCTCGCCGTCTCGGCACAAGCCTGTGTGGAAGAGCCGCGTCTTGTGCATCAGGCGGCGACTGGCGATTCCAATCCGAACGACATGCGCCGCATCATAAGCCTGGTCGGGCTCTACAAGCGCAAGCACTTTCAGGAGAAAGAGACCGGCTTCAAGTTCGTCAACGAGATTGTCGCGCGCACCGAAGCGCGTCCGGTCACGCCGCAGTGGTTCGACCAGTCTTCGACCCCCATGATTAACAGCGCGGCGAAGAAGGTTTCCACGCTGCTCGACCGCGCACGCCCGCGCTGGGGCGGCGGTCGCCTGACGGATGTCATCGACAGCGCGAAGGAGCGAATGGACAGGCTCGAAGAGGTGACGCGCGACACCGTGGAAGCCTTCGAGATGTTCCACCCCTTCACTGTAGAGAACGCTTACATCTTCCGCGCGGACAACGTGCGCTCGCTCTTCTCGCGCATACGTAAGGACGAGCAGCCGCTTCTCCTGTGGAATCCCGAAAAGTACGATTGGTACGACTACTGGATACACACGCACCTGCCGGGCCTGAAGAAGTGGGTCTTCCCGACGCTCGAAGACGAGATGCGCGAGAAGCCCAAGCGCGTTTACACCTACCGCGACCTGCTTGAGCTGTTCGAGACGACTACCAAGCGACACGCCACGCGCGTAGCCATGCGCATTGAGCGAGAGGGCCGGGAGGAGCAATACACCTACGCAGACCTGCGCGAGCTGAGCCTGCGTGCGGCAGCTTTTCTGGCGAGCGAAGGGGTTCGCCCGGGCGACCGCGTGATGCTCCTGAGCCATAACGCGCCCGAATGGGGCATGACCTATTTCGGCATTCTGAAGGCAGGGGCGACCAGCATTCCAGTTGATCCGACAAGCTCAACCGATGAGGTCGTTCGCGTCGCGCAGGCCGGAGACGCCACCGGCATAGTTATCAGCGAAGAGATGGGCCGGGAGCATCCGGAGATTGCCGAGATGCTGAAGGAAGCGGGGCTTGAGCGGCTTAAGCTCTGGCGATACGAAGAGGTCTTCGCGCTGCCGGATCAGCAGACGGAAGACGAGCGACTCGCGCTTCTGCCTCAGAAGGTTCAGGCGCAGACAACGGCCTCGCTCATCTTCACTTCCGGGACGACTGGGCAGCCAAAGGGCGTCATGCTCTCGCATAGAAATTTCACGAGCATGGTCTCAATGCTCTCGTCCATCTTCGACATGTCAACGAGCGACGGCGTGCTCTCGGTGCTGCCGCTTCATCACACGTTCGAGTTTTCAACCGGCTTCTTAACTCCCCTGAGTCGGGGCGCACAGATTACCTACCTTGACGAGCTTTCGGGCGAAGCGCTCGCGCGAGCCATCAAGAACGGCCACGTCACGGGGATGGTCGGCGTCCCCGCGCTCTGGGAGATGCTCCACCGTCGCATCAAGAATCGCCTCTCCGAGCGCAACGCCTGGGTAGGCTCCATCGCAGACATGCTGATTCGCGGTAACGCATGGCTGCGCGATAAGACGCCGTTTAATCTGGGCCAGATAGTCTTCTACCCGATTCACGAAGGCATGGGAGGCCGCATACGCTATCTGATTAGCGGCGGAAGCGCTCTCTCAGACAAAATACAGCGTGACCTTCATGGCCTGGGCTTCACAGTTCTGGAGGGCTACGGCCTGACGGAAGCCTCGCCCGTACTGACCGTGACGCGCCCGCAGAATCAGCTTCTGATGGGCAGCGTGGGCAAGCCTCTTCCCGGCGTCGAAGTCCGCATAGCAGACCCGGACTCGACGGGCGTAGGCGAAGTGCTGGCGCGCGGCCCCAACATCATGACCGGGTACTTCGAGAACGAAGAGGCCACGCGCGCCACAATCATCAATCGCTGGCTGCACACGGGCGACCTGGGCCGCATGGACGATGACGGCAATCTCTATCTGGTGGGGCGCTCCAAGGACATCATCGTCGACACCAACGGCAAGAACGTTTACCCGGACGAGATAGAGGAGCTTTACAACACCTCTCCGCTTGTTAAGGAGCTGAGCGTCGTCGGGCTCCCGGACGGCCTCGGCGAGAAGGTTGCCTGCATGGTCGTTCCCGACTACGACTACGATATAGCGCTCTCGCGCGAAGAGGTGCGCCGCCAGATTGAAGAGCACTTCCGCGAAGTCTCGTCCTCAATCCCTTTCTTCAAGCGCGTCAAGGTTCTGCACTTCTGGGACGGAGACCTGCCGCGCACCGCCACGCGCAAGGTCAAGCGCCGCGAGGTCGTGGAAGCCATGCACGTGCTTGAAGAGAGCGCACGCTCCGCTTCGCGTCTGGGCCCGCGCCCCGCCCAGACGGGCGATGCTACGTGGCTGCTTGACGTAGTAGCCACTGTCTCCAACCGACCGCGCTCCGGCATCACTTTCAACACGCGGCTCGCAGACCTTGGCTTCGACAGCCTGATGTACGTGGAGCTCGCCACCGCGATTGAGAACGCGGGCGGCACCTTAAGCTCGCCGGACACTTTGACGGAAGTGCAGGACTTGAGAGAGCTGGCGCAGGCCGTCACGCGCAAGGCGCGGGCCCAGGCGGAGCGGCGCTCGCAGCAACAGGCAGAGCAACAACAGCCCACACGGGAAGAAGAGATTTACATTCCTTCTCTTGTTCGAACCGTAGGCAATAAGGGGCTGGACGTTCTGCAACGCATCTTCTACGAGCGCTTAATGCACGCGCGGTACGAGGGGACGGCAAACATTCCTCCGCACACCAACTTCATCGTTGCGCCGAATCACGTCTCGCATCTGGACATGGGGCTGGCGAAGATGTCGCTCGGGGAAGCAGGTCGGGACATGGTGGCGCTCGCGGCCGCAGACTACTTCTTCGACAACAAGTACAAGCGCGCCTACATGGACAACTTCACAAACCTTGTGCCGATGGAGCGAAGCGGCTCCTTGCGCCAGAGCTTGCGCCACGCCAAGTGGTATCTGGATCAGGGCTACAACGCGCTCATCTTCCCGGAAGGCACGCGCTCGTTGACGGGCGAGATGGCGGACTTCAAGCCCGTGATTGGTTATCTGGCCCTGGCCTCGCGCGTCGGCATTCTTCCCCTATACCTCTGGGGAACCTACGAGGCTATGCCGAAAGGCTCTAACATCATACGCAGCCGCGAGGTAGGAGCACGCATTGGCCGCTACCTCTCTATAGAGGAACTGGAAGAGATGACGAAGGGCATGGCGCGTGCTGAAGCTTACAGGCTGATTGCCGCCCTGGTGCATCACGAAGTCGAGAACTTAAGGGACGGCACTCGTCATAAGTTCGACGCGCCTGCTTTGAAGAAGCGCATGCGCAGCGAGCGCCGCTCCCACGCTCCGGAGCGTGAAGCGGAAGAGCAAGGGACGGAGCGGCTGGTTTCAACAGGAGACTAACAGGTGCGATTTAATCGTTTAAGATGAACATTCAACTGCAAGGCCCGGAAGCCGGGCCAATCTACGCCCAGATTCGCACACAGATAGAAGCGCTCATACAGAACAAACAGGTACGCTCGGGCGAGGCGTTGCCCTCGCCCGCATCCCTGTCACAGCAGCTCTCCGTAGACCGCGGCGAGATTCAACGCGCCTATTTTGAATTGGAGCAATCCGGCCTTGTTCTTAAAAAGACGGGCAAAGATTTCCTTGGCAACAGCAAAGTGAGTTATACGGTAAAGTAACTTCGAACTTAGATGGAAAGGCAACGCAGAAGTCAGTATGCGGAATGAAAGGCCGACCCAAGCTCGAATGATATTTATTCACCTCTGCGTGCTGCGCTCAAACTTCTGATCTGCTTTTTAAGTTCTTTCTCTATTCATGGCAACTACTAAGACAAAGCAGCGCGGTACGCGCAAAGCTGCTACAAAATCTGCCGCTAAAAAGAGCGTTTCGATTGCGCGTAAAGCGAGGCCCGTAACGCTCGTGACCGGCGGGACGGGTTTTCTGGGAGCGCACCTGGTGCGGCAGCTGGTCGAGGACGGTGTAAAGCCTCTGCGCGTGATGGCGACCACCGCCCCGGCCTGGCTCGCGGAACTGGGCGTGGAAACTGTCGAAGGCTCAATCACAGACCCGGAGTCGGTTTCCCGCGCCGTTGAAGGCGTGGCTGAAGTTTATCACCTGGCGGGTCGCGTCTCGCGCGAGGACGCGGACGCGCACCAGATGTATAAGCTTCACGTGGACGGCACGCGCCTTCTCTGCGAGGCTGCGCGCGAGCGAGGCGTGCGCTCTATAGTGATGGCCTCCACGAGCGGCACGATTGCCGTCACGGAGGACGGCGAAGGGCTGCCCAATGAAGAGTGGCCCACGCCGCTGGACATTGTTTCTCGCTGGCCCTACTACGCCAGCAAAATCTATCAGGAGCGAGTCGCCCTTGAACATTTTCAGGGCAAGGGTCTGCGCCTAGTAGTACTGAATCCGAGCCTGCTCTTAGGACCCGGCGACGAGCGCTTAAGCTCCACGAAAGTCGTGCTTGATTTTCTCGCGCGCAAGATAAACGCCACCCCCAAGGGCGGCCTGAGCTTTGTTGATGCCAGAGACGCGGCCACGGCCTTCAGAGCCGCCATGTCGGACGGGAAAAACGGCGAGCGCTATCTACTGGGTGCAGCCAACTGGACGTTTGAAAAATTCTTTTCCCGCCTCGAACGCCTGACGAAGACGCCGGCTCCGCGCCTCTCTTTTCCCACGAGGCTCGTCGTCACAGGCTCGCAGGCCATCAGCGCCCTCTACAGACACTGGAAGATCTCTCCGCCCGTAGAAGCCGCCAGCGTAGAGATGGCCGAGTACTACTGGTATCTGGACTGTGCCAAGGCCACCGATGAACTGGGCTTTACGCCACGCGACCCGCAGGAAACACTGCTGGACACAGTCACCTACGTACGCCGGAACTTCCTCGGCAACGACGCCTTTGCTTAATCCGATAAGCGGGGCAGAAGTTTACCTGTCGCCTACGACAAGACAAAAGTGTAGAGGAAGAATCGGTTTTTCTTCCTCTACACTTTTGTCTTTTGAATTAAATGAGTTGTTATGCGGCGCAGACTTTGGCGAGCGTGTCGGCCCATTTGCTGGTGACAGGCTTGCCGTACATCAATTTCTCTTTCTGGCGGCGAATGGCGCAGGCACGGCGGAAGGCCCCTGCCTCGCCGTACTTCTTGATTGAGACGGAAGTGCGTCCCTTCTTCTCTCGTCCTGCGTTCCAGGAGACTTCGTAAACCTCGTTCAGGTGAACTGCTCCGTCCTTGCCTATGTACTTTTTGACGGCGCGGCGAACGCCTACGACGCCACTATTATTGCGCGGGTTTTCTCCAACGATGACCCAATCGGTACGGGGCTTTCCGAGCTCCTTTTCCAGCTGGTTGCGACACTCTACGGCCTTCTTTAACCCTTCTTCTTTGCCGCCGTGCTTGCTGTCGGAGATGAATTTGGATTTAGTGACGTTCTTTAGCCTGACCCTTACGTACCACCCGACAGTTTTACGCTCCGGGCAATCAATTCGGCTAATGCCCTTATGACCGCTCTTTGGCATTAAATTTTAATGTCTCTCCTTGATTATATTTGTGGCGGAAAATAGAAGTTATCTCTTTCCAGTCGTACTGTCAAAGCCGGAACGACTTTAACAGAGACGAACAGCAGAGACATGCTATGAAAGCTCGACTCATCTGCTGATTCATTGAATGAATCAGCAGATGAGTCGAGCTGCTTCTGGCCTTACTTCTGCGCGGCGGGGGGATTGAATTGCGCGTCGTTCAGGGGAACGTTGGCTTTGATCTCCGTAAACTTACGCGTGGAGTCGTTGCGCGAGTCAACGGAAGATTGGCGAACCGTGAAAGGCAGCTTGACGCCGTCAACGTCGCGGTAGTCTTCGAAGTCTACCTGCGACGGAATGGGCGCGAGCGAGGTGTTCAGGTAGGTGATGGCGCGCAGCAGCAAGCCGGTCTGGGCGTCGAAGAAGAGCTTCTGAGTACGGCGGTCGTCAACCGGCCACAACAGCACATAAGCTTCGCGCTCTCCGAGGCGTTCCCGGCCTATGACCTTCATGTTCGCGGAGGCTTCCCTGACCTGCACAGGGTCGAAAGTCTGTGCGACCGAGCGGAAGCGTGCTATCTCCGGCCCGCGCAGCTCGCGCTGCTCCTTTGGAGTTTTAATCCAGCCCTTATCGCCAACCACGGCCTGCGTAATTGTTCCCTGAGGGCCGGTGATGATTACCATAGCCTTATCCGGCGATTGTAGCTGGACTTCAAACGGCATGGGTTTGCCGTCCGCGCCGGTGAAAGTGCCTTTCATCACGCGCGTCTTCAATCGCTCGGCTGCCGCTCGGCCTCCGACTGCTTGCAGATACTTGTCTACGACCTGCGCGGCTGTGGGAAGCGCTTCGGCAGGGGCGGCCGTCCTTGCGCCGCCGCCTTCCGCCGCAGCAGGTATTGGCAGAAGCGGGATGTTCACGGGCTCCGTAGAGCCCCTGTGACAGGTAAAGCAGGTGACGCTTGCGCCTCCGAAGACATCACGGTTCCCCTTGTTGATGTCGAAGGTCATCTGAATCATGCGGCGCGCGGTCTGCTTCGCAGGCTTGTCGTCTTTCTCGAACTCCCAGTTGCCGTTGTTGTTGACGTGGCAGTGAGCGCAGTTGACGCCCATTGAAGAAGAGATGAACTGCATGACAGGGACTACCTGCGATTGCGGCATTCCCTTGAGCACCTGAATATTCTTGTACCTCTGCTCTGCGGGCACGTCGCCCTGCGGCTGCTGTGCAGATGTTTTCCGGTTGACCGTTATGAACAGGAAAGGCAGCGACAGCGCAAGCACAGCCATCCCCAAAATGTTGCGTCTATGTTTTCTCATTCGGTAATCATTCTCCCGAAAATAAAGTTTTATAGGGTCGCATTCCTTTAAGATTGAAGAGCTGAGTCTTCGGCGCATTGTACTCACGAAGAAAGACAAAAGTAAAAAGGCAAAGTGCCAAAGTGTAGATAGGACAGCCTTCGGCTTCTTTCTCTCCTACCTTTGCCCTCTCATTCGGGGCATCGTACGCGAAGGGCTTGAGGGATGATTTCAAAGGCGGCCGGGAGATGGCCGGGCAATTCTCCGTCAACTTCAAGCGCCACTCGCTCTCCACGTACGGCTGCTTGAATCGTGACCTTGCTTGCATGAACATGATAGACCTGTTCGAGGCTCAGGTGCGTGCCTGTGTAGAGCTTATAGCCGTTTGCGAGGATGTCAGCCGCGCTTAAATCGCCTATCACTACACAGTCAAAGCGCCCGTCGTTGATTTTGGCATCCGGCGCTATTTTCATGCCGCCCCCGAAATAGCGCGCGTTGGCCACGCAGAAGTTCGCTACCCTCAGCCGTTTCTCCGGCCCGTCGTCCAGTTGAATGCGAAGCAGAGTGTTCTCGGCCGAAAGAGTAGTTCGCAAGGTGGCCGCGGCAAACGAGAGCCTGCCGCCGAAGTTACGCGTGCTCAGGCCGGGCACCCAGGCGCTCTTCTCTTTCTTGACCTCTTCTATGACTTTGCCGCTCAGGCCACATGACGAGACGCCCAGGAAGAAACGGCTCTCGGTTTCGCCCTGGTGGTTAAGGTAAGTCACCCGTCCGGCGTCTACGTCTCGCGTCCTTCCAGTGCGAAGCAGCCGTGCGGCATCGCTCGCGCGTGACGGTATGCGAAGCGTGCGTCGAAAATCTCCGCCTGTCCCGCTGGGCAGTATGCCAAGCTCCGAGGTCTTAACACCGGCGCGTAGAATCCCATTGGCGACTTCGGAAACAGTTCCGTCGCCGCCGCACGCTATGATAAGGGGACGCCCTTCACGGGCCTCGTTCTCGGCAATAGCGGAGCCCTCGCCCGCGCGTGTGGTGAAGGCGCACTTGAAGGCTCCGAAGTGTGTAGCCAGCGCGTGGGCCAGTGCGGGCCATTCGCGACCGGTCGCTCCACCTGCGGAAGCCGGATTGACAATGACAAGCGGCAAGGTTTGCATCAGGAAGCTCGCTCGCGCGTGGCGTTGTTCTTGGCGTAGTCGGGCGGGAGCGTCTTTGCGCCCGCCAGTTCGCCGGGCGGGACACTCGCGTACAGGGCTCTGTCCTGCTCGCCCAGTTCCGCAATCTTCATCATCACGAAATCTGCTATCTCCTTAAAGGTGCGCAACTGGTCTTTCTTTGCAAGGTATGGCTCCAAGTCCAGTGGCCGGCCGAAGTGCACGCGAATCGGCTCTCCATTCGTCCAGTTGGATTTAACCTGCCGCGCAAGGTTGTTGCCAAGGCCCGCTATGAAGACGGGCACGACCTGCGGGCGCGCGTCCTTTATGAGCTTGCCAACGCCCGGCTGCGCGCGAAGGTAAGTGTATGGGTCGCCGTTACGGTTGCGCGTCCCTTCCGGGTGAAAGCCTATGATGTTGCCGCCGCCTTCACTGGCAAACTCCGCGAGCCTTCGCATGGAGAATTTATCGAACTCCCTTTTCTCCACGAGCGGGTTCTCGCCGCCCGAGAAGAACGGCGGATACATAGACCACCATCCCATTAAGAGATTGACTATTACGCCCGGAAGTGAATCGTAGAAGAAGCGGCCGCGCACGGGAAAGAAGAGGCGAACCGGCCAGCGAGTTCGCCTGAACAGAACGGTCGAGACCACGTACATGTCGAAGAAGGAGCGATGATTAGCTACCAGCAGAACCGGCCGCTCGTGGGACGCGGCCTCGAAATTCTCAAGACCATAAACGCGCAGCAGATTGTAGGTGGACACCTGTATCCAGGTAGCGCCGATGTAGCGCTGGCAAAATGTCCAGAAGGTCTTCCACCACCCGCAATTCATCCTGTGCGCAAGGCGAAAGAGAACTCTCTCTGTACGAGAGAGCACGGCGAGTTCTTCCGTCGTGGGGTTCGATGAAAGTCCCAAGTTCCAATTCCCGTGTCCTCAGGTCCAAAATCCGAAGCCTCTAACTGTTGACTCGAGACCTGGGACATGGAACCTGAGATTATTCTATAGAGAAATACTTAGCCTCCTCGTGATGCACGATAATAGCCGAGGTTGATTGCTCCGGGTCAAGCTGAAATTCTTCCGTCAGCTCAACGTCAATCCTTGACGGGTCAATGAGCTCGAAGAGCTTGGTCTGGTCTTCCAGGTTGGGACATGCCGGATAGCCGAATGAGAAGCGCGAGCCCTGGTAGCCCTGATGGAAGAGCTTAGTCAGCTCGGCAGCGTCCCGGCCCGCTATGCCGAGCTCCTCGCGTATGCGCTTGTGCCAAAGTTCGGCCAGCGCTTCCGCCGCCTCTACCGAAAGCCCGTGGAAGAGCAGATAGTCGCGGTAATTGTCCGCTTTGAAAAGCTCCTGTGAATACTCGCTCGCCCGCCGCCCCATCGTCACCAGATGAAAGGGCACCACATCCATGCGGCCCGATTCCTTTGAGGCGAAGAAATCCGCCAGGCTTAAGTGCTTTCCGTGCGGCTGGCGCGGAAAGGTAAAGCGCACGCGCTCGGTCTTCTCATCATCGTGATAGACGATCAAATCGTTGCCGGACGACTGGCACGGGAAGTAACCGTAGACGACGCGAGGCACAAGCAGCCGGTCGCGCTTTGACCTCTCTTTAAGCTCTTCGTAAGCCGGGCGCACCTCATCCTTCAGTAGTCGCTGGTATTCTTCCATGCTCCTCTTGCCTTGCTTGAACTGCCACTGCCCTTTGAAGAGCGCTGTCTCGTTGATGAAGGCGAAGACATCATCCAGCCGGATGTCTTCGACCACTCGCGAGCCGTAGAAGGGTGCGCGTGGGATTTCCACATCGTCGCGTATCTGTGAGCGCTTTGTGTGCGTAGTGTCGCCCGAAGATGTGACGACGGCGCGCGGGCGCGCGGGCTTGCGTATGCCAAGCTTTGCGTCTTCGCCCACCAGGTCCTCAGCATCCTCCTGAATAGCTTCATCTGCGTCTGCTGCGGCCGCCTTGCTTTTCGCTTTCGCGCCATTCTCAGCGCCGGCCTTCCCCTTCAGCGCGTCCATCGTATGAAGCCCGTCGAAGGCGTCCTTGGCATAGAAGAGTCGCCCGTTGTAGAGCGACTTCAAATCGTCTTCGACGTAGCGCCGCGTCAGGGCGGCCCCGCCCAGCACAACCGGCACGTTGATGCCGCGCTCGTTCATCAGCTCAAGGTTGTCGCGCATGATGAGAGTGGATTTTACAAGCAGTCCGCTCATGCCTATGGCGTCGGCCTTGTGCTCTACGGACGCGCGCAGGATTTCTTCAATCGGTTGCTTGATGCCGAGGTTGATTACCTTGTAGCCGTTGTTGGTCAGGATGATGTCCACAAGGTTCTTGCCTATGTCGTGAACGTCGCCCTTGACCGTTGCCAGCACCATAGTCCCTTTGGCAGTCGCGCCGCCCTTCTTCTCCATGAAGGGCTCAAGGAAGCGTACAGCCGTCTTCATGGCCTCAGCGGATTGGAGCACGAAGGGTAACTGCATCTGGCCGCTACCGAAGAGGTCTCCGACCACCTTCATACCATCCAGCAGTATGTTGTTGATGATGTCGAGCGCCGAATATTGATTGAGCGCGACCTTTAATTGATCTTCAAGGCCAATCTTTTCGCCGTCTATGATGTGGCGCTTCAGGCGCTCCTCGACCGGCAGCGTGGCGAAATCCTTCTGCACCTTCTTGGTCGTTGCGCCCTCAAAGAGTTTTGTGAATTCCGTCAGCGGGTCATAGACGCAAACGTCGCCTTCGAATTTGCGCTGGTCGTAAATCAGCTCGCGCGCGACTTCCACCTCGCGCTCGTTGAAGCGATTGAGCGGCAGAATTTTGCTGGCGTTGACGATGGCCGCGTCGAGTCCGGCTTCGCGCGCTTCATGCAGAAAGATGGAGTTCAGGCAGACGCGCGACACTGGGTTCAGGCCGAAGGAGACGTTAGAGACGCCCAGGATGGTGAAGCAACCGGGCAGCTCGGCCTTAATGCGGCGAATGGCGTCAATGGTTTGGCTGGCGTTGCGACGGTCTTCTTCTATGCCCGTGGAGATGGGCAGCGCCAGAGGGTCAAAGAAAATGTCGTGAGCGGCGAGGCCGTACTTCTTTGTCGCCTGCTCATAGGCTCGCCTGGCAATCTCCACCTTCTTGCCCGCCTCGCGCGCCATTCCCTCTTCGTCTATGGTTCCTATGACGACGCCTGCGCCGAACTTTCGCGCCAGCTCCAGCACTTTGGCGAAGCGCGGCTCGCCGTCTTCGTAATTAGTGGAATTCAGAATGCACTTGCCGCCGGCGTGCTCAAGGCCCGCTTCCATCTTCTGCCATTCGGTCGAATCGAACATGAGCGGAATCTTGATGCTGGTGGCGAGCTTTGATGCAAGCTCATGCATGTCCTGCTCGCCGTCGCGGCCCACGTAATCCACGTTCACGTCCAGAACGTGCGCGCCTTCGCGTTCCTGCTCGCGCGCGAGATTGACGAGCCCGTCCCAATCCTCCGCGTTCAGCAGCTCCCTCATCTTCTTCGAGCCGCTCGCGTTGACGCGCTCGCCGACAATCAAAAAAGAGGTGTCCTGAACGTAGGGCTGCTGTATGTATATTGAGGAGCAGGAAGGCGTCAGCCTAGCATCGCGCGCTTTGGGCGTGATTCTGCTCATGGCTTCCACGACCGCCTTCAGGTGCGCGGGCCTTGTGCCGCAACAGCCGCCCACCACGTTGACGCCGAAGTCTCTGGCAAAATGGACTATCTGCGCCGTGAAGGATTCAGGCGTTTCGCTGTAGAACTGCTCGCCGTCTTTGACCTCAGGCAGCCCCGCGTTGGGAAGCACAGAGACCGGAAGCGGAGAGTTCTCGCACAGGTACTTTATGCTCTCGGTCATGTGCTGCGGGCCCGTGCCGCAGTTCATGCCGATGATGTCAATCGGGAAAGGCTCAAGCGAAGTGAGCGCGGCGTTTATCTCCGTGCCGTTGAGCATGGTGCCGAAGATTTCAATCGTCACCTGTGCGATGACGGGCACGCGCTGCCGTCTCTCTTCAAACAGCTCGAAGATGGCGGCAAGCGCGCCCTTCGTCTGCAACAAGTCCTGGCACGTCTCTACAATCAGCAGGTCTGCGCCGCCCTCCAGAAGCCCGCGCACCTGCTCTCTGTAAGCCGTCTTCAGCTCGCGGAAAGTGATGTGTCCGAGCGTGGGAAGCTTTGTGCCGGGGCCTATGGAGCCAGCGACCCAGCGCGGCTTTTCCCTGGTGGAATAATCTGCTGTGATGCGCTTGGCCAGCTGCGTCGCTTTCAGGTTCAGCTCGTAAGCCATCTCGGCTATGCCGTACTCGGCCAGCACCACTGGCGTTCCCCCGAAAGTGTTTGTCTCAATCACGTCGCAGCCCACGTCCAGAAAGCCCGTGTGAACTTTCTCTATGGCGGAAGGCTTGGTGACAATCAGGTATTCCGGGCAGCCTTCAAACTGCGGGCCGCCGTAATCTTCCAGCGAAAGATCCTGCACCTGTAGACTCGTGCCCATAGCGCCGTCGAACACCACGATGCGCTCTTTTAGTGTCTGTAGAAAATCGCTCATCTTCTCTCTTATCTTCCCTTCCCCGGCCTCTTAAAGTCTAGCGCCCGTTGCGAAGCAGCTCTGCCCGCATAGGTAAAGCCCCGCGCTCTTAACAACGCGGGGCTTCCCAATCAGAACTGGATTCGATTGTCTTTACGGGAAAGACTCGCCGAGCTGTTTAGCGGATTATTTTTCGTGGCCGCAAGT
>DASVVZ010000345.1:0-4165 GCA_036389875.1 Pyrinomonadaceae bacterium | reverse complement strand
CACACGGAGATCCGTTACAGCCAACGCCCTCAGATTCCTTAATCAAGTAGTACTGTCCGGGCGCAAGCGTTGTCGAGAAGGTAGTTACGCTCCACGTAGAAGCAGTAGCCCCGGCGAACTGCACCGACCAGTTGTTCATTGTTACTGGCTGGGAGCTGCGGTTGAAAATCTCTATGTAGTCATTCTTATAGATGCCGTTCTGGTTGCCGCCGCCGCCGTAAACCTGGCTAATGACGACCGCACCGGCTGGCACGGGCGTGGGCGTCGGTGTAGGGCTGGGGGTCGGAGTCGGCGTAGGTGTCGGAGTTGGAGTAGGTGTAGGTGTCGGGGTTGGAGTAGGAGTTGGCGTGGGTCCTCCCCCATTCGCAGTACCGCTCACGGTAAAGTTATCAACTCGTCCAGTTCCGGTGGCTGCAACCGTTCCCCCGTTGATGTTGGTCGTTGACGTGTCAACTAACCTGATATAGACAGTGGATTGATTGTTGAGGGCTGAAACACCACTGAGATCGAGAGTCCGGCGGGTTGCGTTATTAGCTGAACTGCTCGAGAAACTCTCGGTTCCAAGGGAGTAAGTGCTGTTTGTGCCGGTGGCATCGGTAAATGTCGAGCCATTCGTGCTGTATTGGACTTTAAAATTTTTGGGACCTGTGCCGCTACCCATCTGATCCCAAGTGATGTTAATCGCGCTATAGCCGGAAGTACTGAATGAAAACTGAAAGTAATCTCCGACACTCCAATTATTAGCCGAAACTGATTTCGCAGATCCATTGCCAATAGGATTACTCCAAACAGTTGATGGGCTGTTGTGGAAAGCCGTGAAAGCAGAACCGGCGGGTAAGGCTCCGGAATCGGCCACGCCGGAACCAACCGAGAAGCTAGGCGTCTGCCCAGTATTCGTCGTAGTTACGCCATCGAACCCCCAACTGGAAAGCGTTATGCCTGCCGCACTCGTGCGCCACAGGTTAAGCGCAAACAATAAGGCAACGCAAAAAACAGATAAACCAATGAGCACTCTAACCTGCTTGTACCGCGGCTTAACACGCGAAATAAACTTTGACATTCTCTCTCCTCTTTTTCATTCAGGGTTCTACGGCTTGCCCGGACAGCCTTCAATGTTTGCAGAAGCAAGCGATTAATGATCAAACGATGTTTGCGCTACAGTGGGACGGTAGTGCGGTAGTAAAGGTTATTTCGAGAAGACCAGACTTCTCTTTAACCTTGGCTCCTCGTAACTGGAACTGGCGAAACTGAAAACCACTTCGCTAGCAATGGAACGGCACTTTTAAAAAAGTTCCGATCGCGTTCAATTTACAACTAGTCGTTAAGTACCTGCTTTCGACAAGGAGGCGTAAATTTTGGTAGGAATTTCTGTAGCAGTAGCTGAAAGGCTCGAACTCCCACCAACCGGTAACTGCGCCATTCTTAAACGCCGACCCCGATTCGGTATCGAGAGTTCGCAGAAACAGACCTATGACGCCAGGCGCAAGCGATCAAAGGCTGCTTTTTCTTGATATGGAGTAAACTAGAGTCTTTTCCGGGGAAAAGACTGGCCCGAGGGAAAAGGACTTTTATCAATAAAGCTGATAAAGGTCAAGTCTTAAAGCAAAAGCCTTTATATACCCCGGGAAAGAGACAAAATAGTTACAGGTAGATTAAATAGCTATGAAGGGGGATATTCCAGATGCCGTGTACGAGTATCAGATGCAGAAAAAGGCCAAAATGGAGCATGACGCGCCAAAATTATTCGCTAAATTTTTACTTTTTTTCCTACCCCAGCCCCGGATTTTACTCGGCCGCGGCCATCTCTTCGCCCGTGAGCGCTGCGTGCTGAGGCACCTGCGCCGACGCAGCCGGGGCCAGATAAACAAGCGGCGTCCCGTTGACAATCTGCCTCGGGACCGGGCGCTATCGTCTCAGCCTTGGAGGGGGGGTTGCCTGACTAGACAGGAGTTCGATCTCGGAATACCTCTTGTGAGCTGTGAGCCCCTTGAGGGTGAAGTCGCATCAGACGCGGCTCGGGCGATCATGGGCCGGGATGCGGTGGAGCCCATCGGCTTTAGAGTGGCGAGCGTTTCGTTTCGCTTTAACGGTGAGGCGAGAGACAGTAGAATCAGCCCTCTAGCGGAAGAGCTTATAAAGAGGAATAGTGATTAAGGCGAAACGTTGTTTTGACTGGTCACGGCAATCGGCATTGAGAAATCCTGTGAAAGAAACATTAAGGTTACCGTAGGGATATAAGAGGTGCTATCATGAGTGTTTCGTGGGAGTTGATTTATTCCGGTGATAGCGGTCCAGTTGATACTGTCGCATACAGATTTTACACCTGCGGTATAATACGCTCTTACCCTGCTTTTCTGAGTACCTAGCCATCCAGTAAAGATTATCGGGCTTTAAGGGGTGGCCGTATTTGCAGAAGCTTTTATCTCTCCATTGGACGCCCCTATTATCCCATATACACTCCTGGCATAGCCTTGAGCCCTTTTTGTCGTATCTCGTATTCTCGGGCGTAAAGGGGTGCCCCCTCTTGCAGTGAGATTTTCCGATGACACCCGCCTTCCTTAATACATCTCTCATAGAAGACGGCACTTGGTGCTCGGGATTAACGCACTCCCTCTTTCCGCAGCTGTGCGAAAGAAGCAGTCGCTTCTCTATTTTTTTGATGAAGTGCTCATAAGCCATGCGGTGAGCTTGAACCTGCCTGCCGCGGAAAGCGAAGACCGGGTAACCACGCGTGTCTTTCGCAGCCTTCCAGAGCCAGCATCCGTTGCGGCTCCTCCTGAATTTTTGTCTGAAGCGGAGGAGTTCATCCTCCGTCATGAGGATCTTCTTGGGGCTGGGCATTTTAACTACTCCTTCTGAGGTGAAGATTTGAAGTCGTGAAGCGTAGCGAAGCCGCATCAAAGCAGTGCTGCTACAGAGAACGTTCGGGGCTCCTCTGCTCCTTTTACTCGTCGGAAGCATCAACCACGAGAATCAAATTGGACATGACGAAAAATTGATATGGGGACGTGTGGGGAGTGAAGCTGTATTAGGGGTTTAGGAGTTGCGTCTATTGCCGGAGGAGATCTAAAGAATGCTTATCTTCTTCCATCCAGGAGATGAAAAGTGAGAGCCATTCTTCCCTTCCCTCGAGTATTCTGATTCCGACCAATTGGCCTCCGTATGAGTCTCGGGTGGCTCTAGTCACCCTGGCCTTAACTGATATGAAGGGCCCGTTCGCGCAGTGAGCGCGCACATTGAGACAGTCGCCTTCCGCTACTCTCTGGTTAAGCGGGAAAAGAGCCCCCTCGTGAGAGGTCTCTGCTCTCGGTCGGCTCACTCCACGCCGTTGCGTCCTCAAGGCACGCCGAGATGGTGAACGAGACGCGGAGGCTGATCCTGAAGGCTTTGCGCTTTTCCGGGTGGTCCAAGATCCTCAGTTACGGTAAAGATAGCGGATAAATCCAATAATTCGGCCTGTCCCATTTTTTCGTTTAAGGTGGCGAAGGCAATGAGCATCTTTGAAATCACTTCTAATTATAGGGTTTATCCTTTAGGTGGGAGGTAATGAAGAGAATTGGGCACAGTACACGAAATCAAAGAAAACGATGCCGGCAGGCAGGAAGTGGCAGGAAATGACAGTCGGAAGGGGGATTTGGTCCTCATGACGGCTCTGGCGAGCGGAGCATCGATTAAAGATGCGGCGAAGATGGCTGGCATTGGAGAGCGTACTGCTCATAGAAGATTAAGCGAGCCAGAGTTTCAGCAGAGGATCGCTGAACTAAGAATGCAATTATTGTCCGAGGCCGTCGGGCGATTGACTGATGCTACGACAGAAGCTGCCGAGACTATGCGAAGTCTTCTGCAATCTAAATCGGGCTCAGTCCGTTTAAGCGCTGCTCGAGCCATCATGGAGTATGCGCCGAAACTTCGCGAGGCAGTAGAACTCGAAAGGCGTATGGCGCAGATTGAAGCCGAGGTCTTTAAGGATAAAGATGGGTCTAAAAGATAGGTTACGTAAGGCCGAACTGAGTATCGCTAATGATGGTACAGAGGTTCCTTCAACCCGTAGATACTGCTCTCTCAAAGAAGCTATGTCTTGGGTGCTGATAACTATGTCAGACGAGCACGATACAGCAGTTGAGAATGAAGTCAATAAATATTTACGGTGGCTGAAAAAGGATCC